>CANHBU010000265.1 GCA_947458345.1 Comamonadaceae bacterium | reverse complement strand
GGTGCTTTGTGCCAGACCCAATTTGCGGCGCGCAATTTGTTCGAGATGACGCCCGAGCTCTTGGCCGCCGACGGCGCGGCCGACAAGTGGCTGATCGATCCACCTCGCGAAGGCGCTTTCGAATTGATCAAGGCCCTGGTGGCCCTGCATCCGCATGGTCAGGCGCGTGCACGGGTCAACAAGGACGGGGTCAAGACCGATGCCTTTGTCATCCCGCCGGTCACCCCGCCGGCTGCGTGGAGCGCGCCCAAGCGCATTGTGTATGTCAGCTGCAACCCTGCCACGCTGGCGCGCGATGCCGGCCTGCTGGTCAATGAGGCCGGTTACCGCTGTTTGGCAGCTGGGGTGATCAATATGTTCCCGCACACCGCGCACGTCGAAAGCATGGCGGTCTTTGAGCGCGAGGACGCCTGAGTCGACGTCGGCCCGGCGCACGGGGGGAAGGCGCGGTGATGGGCTCAGGCCCGATGGACCACTGCGCTCCTTCAAGAGGACGCACGCCCGCGCGTCTTGATGACGGCGGGCGTGTCAGGGGAGGCTGAAGCTGAGGGCTTCAGTAGGCTTGGCGGTAGCCGCCGCCCGTGGACTCCTTGGGGCGCGACAGGTTGACCACGATCGCCCGGCCGTCGACCGACATGCCGTTGAGGCCGCCGATGGCCGCCTGGGCTTCTTGCGCACTGCCCATCTCGACGAAGCCAAAGCCTTTGGAGCGGCCCGAGTCGCGGTCTGTCATGACCTTGGCCGATGCGACGACGCCGTATTGGGAGAAGTTGTGCCGCAGGGCGGCGTCATCGATGGAATAGGGCAGGTTGCCCACGTAGATTTTGCTGCTCATGGTTGAGCCTTTCAGAGAAATTGCCGCTCCGCCCAGGGCGGGTACGGCGGGGACGAGGCGGTTTCGCAAGATTCCGCCAGAAACTGCTGACCTGGGTCGGGTCAGCTCAGGGCGGCTCGCAGAGTCTGCAGCCAGCCATGGGTCAGGGCCACCAAATGCGCCGCCTCGGCCGATGCGAAGGGCCGGGCAAAGCGGGTGATGCGGTGGTGGGAACTCGGTCCACGCCCACTCGAGACGGTGACGTGGGCCCAGTAGCGGCCTTTGTCGCAACGTTCGGTGGTGCAAGAGATACGGAATTTGCCGCTGCTGACGCAGGGCCGATGAGAAGAGAGAGTCAGAGAGGTCCAGAAATCACAAGCCAAACGGTCGCCTGTGCGGAGCTTTGAAGGGCAGAGCAGACGCTGCGGCTCGGCAGACCTGCACATGTACGCATGTCGTACAAGGCCGACGGGCGCGAGGCCTGTCGGTGATCAGGCGTTTGAACCTGAGGCACGAATCATAACTGATTTTTATTTAAAAGTCTAAATTTATTATTTTTTGTTTTCTTTTCCTGGCCGGCATGTTGATTAGGCGTAAAAAAGGGGCCCGAAGGCCCCATGAAACGGATCTGGCGGCAGTCAGTCGCGCTCGCCACCAAACAGGCCCAGCAAAGACAGCAGGCTCTGGAAGACGTTGAAGACGCTCAGGTAAATGCCCAGCGTGGCGGTGATGTAGTTGGTCTCGCCGCCATCGATGATGCGCTTGAGGTCATAGAGGATGAAGGCCGAGAAAATGCCCACAGCCATCATGCTCAGGACGGCCATGCCGGTGGAAGAGCCCACAAAGACATTGATGATCGCGCCGACCATGAGCACCAGTGCGCCGACCATCAGCCATTTGCCCATGCCCGAGAGGTCGCGCTTGATCACCGTTGACAAGCTGGCCATCAGCACGAATACGCCAGCGGTGCCGGCGAAGGCTGTCATGATGAGTTCAGAGCCGTTCTTAAAGCCCAGCACCATGGCCAGCAGACGCGAGAGCATCAGGCCCATGAAGAAGGTAAAGGCCAGCAGCACGGGCACGCCCGCGGCCGAGTTCTTGGTTTTCTCGATGGCGAACATGAAGCCGAAGGCGCCGCCGAGGAAGACCACCAGGCCCATGACACCTCCGAGGGAGGCGGTGATACCCGTGGCAATACCGAGCCAGGCGCCCATGACGGTGGGCACCATGCTCAGGGCCAGCAGCCAGTAAGTGTTGCGCAACACACGGTTGCGCTCGACGGCCGAGGTGCTGATGTGATCGAGGGTTTGAAAGCTTTGGCTCATAGGGACTCCTTGAAATCGGGACCAGGGTTACGGGGCTGCCTTGACTGTCCTCCGTTCTGGGCCTGAGGCAAATTGTAGGGAGACTATGCAAAAGTCAAGTCCTTCGTCCTATTTTCCTTACGGGTTTGCCGGTATCGGGCCGCACTGAGCCGGGCCGGGCGGGGGCACTTTGCCCCGCTGCCCATAGGGTCGATGCAGGCCGCAGTCGGGCCCCGGCTGGGTGGGGACGGGGTGCGAGCGGGGTGCGGACGCTAAACTTGCCCGCTTTGCTCTTGAACAAATCCCCATGAAAACAAAATCCACTCTTGAGTTGGCCGACGTCAAGAAAATTGCCGCCGCCGCCGAAGCCGAAGCCCTTGCCAACAATTGGGCGGTGACCATTGCGATCGCCGATGAGGGCGGGCACCTGCTGCACCTGGCCCGCCTAGATGGCGCGCCGGCGATCTCTGCACACATTGCACCGGCCAAGGCCCACACTTCAGCGTTGGGCCGGCGCGAGAGCAAGGTCTACGAAGACATCATCAACGGCGGTCGATTGGCCTTCCTGACGGCCCCTGGGGTGCAAGGCCTGCTCGAAGGCGGCGTGGCCATCATGAAGGACGGTCACTGCCTCGGAGCGGTGGGAGTCAGCGGCGTCAAGTCCAGTGAAGACGCCCAAATCGCCAAGGCCGGCATCGCTGCTCTGGGGCTTTGAAGGAGTCAGGGCCGGCGATCGGGCGAGGTCATGATCGCCACCTTGTTCAGGCCCGAGCGCCGCGTTGCCTCCATGAGGATGACCACGGGTTCATACGTGGCATCACGGTGGCCCCGGATTTGCACCGTGGGCTGCGGATTTTGCTGGGCGGCCGCTTGCAGCCTGGCCTCTAGATCGGCTGGCTCGATCGGGGTGGCATCGATGTAGTAGCGCCCCGATGCGTCGACACTGAGCACCAGCGTGCTGCCGGCCTGCGCCGAGGCCGTGCTGCTCACTTGCGGCAGCTGCACCGGTATGGCGTGCTGCAGCACGGGTATGGTGACCATGAAGATGATCAGCAGCACCAGCATGACATCGACGAGCGGGGTCATGTTGATCTCGTTCATCACCTCGTCGGTGTCGTCTTGGGTGCCAAAGGCCATGGGCCAACTCCTTAGCTGCGCTCGCTCACCCGTGAGCCGGTGAGCAGGTGGGCATGCAGGTCGTGGGCGAATCGATTGAGCGGCTGCAGCAGGGCCTTGTTGCCGCGCACCAGCGCGTTGTAGCCCAGCACGGCCGGAATCGCCACGATCAGGCCAAAGGCGGTCATGACCAGGGCTTCGCCCACCGGTCCGGCCACTTTGTCGATGGTCGCCTGCCCGGTGGCCCCGATGGCTACCAGCGCGTGGTAGATACCCCAGACGGTGCCAAACAGCCCAATAAAGGGGGCGGTGGAGCCGACCGAGGCCAGCACGGCCAGGCCCGACTGCAGCCTAGCGGTGAACTCGTCGATGACCTGCCGCAGGTTACGCGTGATCCAGTCGTTCATGTCGATGGCCGACGCTTTGGCAGCGTCGGCGGCCAGGTGCGCGTGCGCCCGGCGTCCGCGTTCGGCCATGTGCACATAGGGGTTGTCTGCCTGCGGCGCGAGCGCAGCCAGGGCGCGCTCGGGATCGGCCTGCAGCCACAGCGTCTGCGCCGCTGCCCCCATCTTGCGGTAGCGCATCAAATCGAGCGCCTTGAGCACGATGACCGTCCAGCTCGCCAGTGACATCAGCAGCAGCACGATGGCCACCGCGCGGGTGACAAAGTCGCCCTGCGCCCAAAGTTGGGCCAGGCCCATTTGCGTATTCATTGAAGGTCCTCCATCTCACCGTGACTCGCTTACCTGACCTTTGCGCCAGGCAATTTCGTATGTTAAGTCTGCATTGTTGATACTGATGCCATCACGCACACAAGGCGTAAATCGCATCCGTCTGGCGTAGTCTTCGGCAATCTCATCGAGGTCGATGGAGCC
>CANHBU010000264.1 GCA_947458345.1 Comamonadaceae bacterium | reverse complement strand
GACCTTAAGGCGCAGACCCTGCAAGCCGATGTCATCGTGGCCGCCGTGGGCCGTCGCAATGTGCTGACCGCCGACATGGTCAAGCCAGGCGCGGTGGTGCTCGACGTGGGCATGAACCGCAACCCAGAAGGCAAACTTTGCGGCGATGTGGATTTTGCAGGCGTCAAGGAGGTCGCGGGCTACATCACGCCCGTGCCGGGCGGCGTGGGGCCGATGACCATCACCATGCTGCTGGTCAACACGCTCGAGGCGGCCGAGCGCAGCTCAAGCTAAGCCGCGCCTGCGGGCACAGCGACCCCACACACGCCGCGGGCCAGGCGCTCGCTTACGGCCGGCGCGTAAGGAGCCAAAACACCCGCAGGGCGCAGCCCCACTGCACGAGGTAGAGCGCACTGCCCAGTCCGTGCCACAGCCGCAAGGACTCACCCTGACCGCGAGCGGCCAAGATGCGAGGGGCCAGCGCGAACTCGACCAGCAGGGCCACCAACATGCCGGCCACCACCCAGCGCAGCAGCAAGCGTCCGAGTGCCAGCAACTGCTCATCGTCCACCCGATTGAAGGCCATGAGCAAAAACAGGCCGCAGCCACAAGACAGCCAGGTCTGAGCCGAGAAAAGTCGCGCGGCCATCGCGCCGGCGATCTGGGCCGAAGGCAGATGGACGAACAGCAAGGGCACCACCACGAGCATCAGCGCGCTCAGGCTGCCCCACCAAAGGCCGGCCACCAGCGTCGCGCAGCGCAGGCGAGCAGACTGCCCCACAGCCGGCCCCGGGGATCAGGCGTAGTGCACCGACACGATTTCGTAGCGCTTGACTCCGCCCGGTGCCTGCACCTCGGCGGTATCGCCCTCCTCCTTGCCAATGAGTGCCCGCGCGATGGGCGAGCTCACATTGATCAGGCCGAGCTTGAGATCGGCCTCGTCTTCGCCCACGATCTGGTAGCGCACCTGCTCGCCGGTATGCTCATCCTCGAGCTCGACGGTCGAACCAAACACCACCTTGCCGCCAGCATCAACCTCGGCCGGATCAATGACCTGTGCGGCCGAGAGCTTGCCTTCGATTTCCTGGATGCGCCCCTCGACAAAGCCTTGGCGATCCTTGGCTGCGTCATATTCAGCGTTCTCACTCAGATCACCCTGCGCGCGCGCCTCCGCGATGGCGGCGATCACAGCCGGCCGCTCAACCGTCTTGAGCTGATGCAGCTCGGCCTTGAGCTGCTCGGCACCGCGCTTGGTGATCGGAAGGGTGGGCATGAACTGTCTCCAGGAGAAAAGACAAACCGCCGCCAGTTGCCCGGGGGCGGTTGGTTTTTAAAAGATAAAAAGAGTGTAATGCATGCCCGCAGCCCTGGTCGGACTGCTAGGGCTGCTCGAATTCGTGCTGGCGGCTCAGGCGGCGCTGAGTTCGCTGTGCAATTCCTGCAGCGAACGCACCGACAGGTGCTGCAGGTATTTCATCCCCTCGACCGCGGCCTCGGCCCCGGCGATGGTGGTGAACGTGGTCACCCGCGCGGCCAGGGCCGAGGTGCGGATCTGGCGCGAATCGGCGATCGCATTGCGCCGCTCCTCCACCGTGTTGATGACCATGGCGATCTCGTCGTTCTTGATCATGTCCACCACATGGGGACGCCCCTCGGTGACCTTGTTGACCACGCGGCAGCTCAGGCCAGCGGCGCAAATCGCAGCAGCCGTGCCTTTGGTGGCCACCAGCTCAAACCCCATGGCCAGCAAGGCGCGAGCCACCTCGACCGCGCGCAGCTTGTCCGTATTCTTGACCGTCAGGAACACCAGTCCGGAGGCGGGCAGCCGGGTACCCGCGCCAAGCTGGGACTTCACGAAGGCCTCGCCAAAGGTCTTGCCCACGCCCATCACCTCGCCAGTGGACTTCATCTCAGGCCCCAGGATGGTGTCGACACCGGGAAACTTGACGAAGGGGAACACGGCCTCCTTCACGCTGAAATAAGGCGGCGTGACCTCGTGCGAAATGCCCTGGTCGGCCAAGCTTTGGCCGACCATGCAGCGCGCCGCCACCTTGGCCAGTTGGATGCCGGTGGCCTTGCTCACAAAAGGCACGGTGCGCGAGGCACGCGGATTGACCTCAAGCACATAGATCACGTCCTGGCCATCAACATGCTGGATAGCGAACTGCACGTTCATCAGACCAACCACCTTGAGCGCCGCAGCCATGGCTGCCGTCTGGCGCTTGATCTCAGTGACCGTGGTGGCCGAAAGCGAATAAGGCGGCAAGGAGCAAGCCGAGTCACCCGAGTGCACGCCGGCCTGCTCGATATGCTCCATCACGCCGCCGATGAAGGTCTTGCCCGACGGGTCGCGCAGGCAGTCGACATCGCATTCGATGGCATCGTTCAGAAAGCGGTCAAGCAGCACGGGTGAGTCGTTGCTGACCTTGACCGCCTCGCGCATGTAGCGCTCGAGATCGCGCTGCTCGTGCACGATCTCCATCGCACGCCCGCCCAGCACATAGCTCGGCCGCACCACCAGCGGGTAACCGAGGGACGCCGCCTTGTCGATCGCCTCGGCCTCGGTGCGAGCCGTGGCGTTGGGCGGCTGACGCAAGCGCAGTTCGTGCAGAAGCTTTTGAAAACGTTCGCGATCTTCCGCCGCATCGATCATGTCTGGGCTGGTGCCGATGATCGGCACGCCATTGCGCTCCAGATCGAGCGCCAGTTTCAGGGGCGTCTGACCGCCATACTGAACGATCACGCCCAAGGGCTTTTCCTTGTCGACGATCTCGAGCACGTCTTCGAGCGTCAGGGGCTCGAAGTACAGGCGGTCGGAGGTGTCGTAGTCGGTAGAGACGGTCTCGGGGTTGCAATTGACCATGATGGTCTCGTAGCCGTCTTCGCGCATGGCCAGTGCAGCGTGCACACAGCAGTAATCGAACGCAATGCCCTGACCAATCCGGTTGGGGCCGCCGCCGAGCACCATGATCTTCTTGCGATCCGAGGGGCTGGCCTCACACTCGCTGCCCTGGGCCTCGTAGGTGGAGTACATGTAAGCGGTGTTGGTGGCAAATTCGGCCGCGCAGGTGTCTACCCGCTTGTAAACCGGCCGCACGCCCAGGGCGCGCCGCTTGTCACGCAGGGCGGTGTCCGTGGTGCGCAGCTGCTTGGCCAGGCGCCGGTCGGAAAAGCCTTTTTGCTTGAGCGCGCGCAAGGTCGCCGCATCGAGGTCGTCGAGGCTCTTGGTCTCGAGCTCAAGTTCGATCTTGACGATCTGCTCGATCTGCACCAAAAACCAGGGGTCTATCTTCGTGAGCGCATGCACCTGCTCGACACTCATGCCCTGCGCGAAGGCGTCGCCCACGTACCAGATGCGGTCGGGGCCCGGTGCGCCGAGTTCTTTTTCCAGCACCTCGCGGTCCTGGGTTTTCTCGTTCATGCCGTCGACGCCCACCTCCAGGCCGCGCAGGGCTTTTTGGAAGGACTCCTGAAAAGTGCGCCCCATGGCCATGACCTCGCCCACCGACTTCATTTGCGTGGTCAGGCGCGAGTCGGCCTGCGGGAACTTCTCGAAGGCAAAGCGCGGGATCTTGGTGACCACATAGTCGATCGACGGCTCAAAGGACGCCGGCGTGGCACCGCCCGTGATCTCGTTCCTGAGCTCATCGAGGGTGTAGCCCACCGCCAGCTTGGCCGCGACCTTGGCAATCGGAAAACCGGTGGCCTTGGACGCCAGAGCCGAAGAGCGAGAAACGCGCGGGTTCATCTCGATGACGATCATCCGACCGTCTTTCGGATTGATCGAGAACTGCACGTTCGATCCACCCGTGTCCACGCCGATCTCGCGCAGCACCGCCAGAGAGGCGTTGCGCATGATCTGGTATTCCTTGTCGGTCAGGGTCTGCGCCGGTGCCACCGTGATCGAGTCACCGGTGTGCACGCCCATCGGGTCGAAATTCTCGATCGAGCAGATCACGACACACTGGTCCTTGTGGTCGCGCATCACCTCCATCTCGTACTCCTTCCAGCCCAGGAGGCATTCCTCGACGAGCACCTCGTGCACGGGGGAGAGGTCGAGGCCGTTCGCGCAGATGCGCTCGAATTCCTCGCGGTTGTACGCGATGCCGCCACCGGAGCCGCCAAGCGTGAAGGAG
>CANHBU010000263.1 GCA_947458345.1 Comamonadaceae bacterium | reverse complement strand
GGCGTCGAGTCGGTCGTCATCGCCTTCATGCACGCTTATGCCAATACCGCCCATGAGGAGCGGGCGCGCCAGATCCTGGCCGAGGTTCACCCCGCCTGGGAACTGGTCACCGCCACCTCCGTGGTGCGCGAATACTATGAGTTCGAGCGTACCAGTACGGCGGTGGTACAGGGTTTCCTGCAGCCGCTGGTGGCCCGCTATGCCAAAAATCTGGCCGACAAGCTCAAGGCTTGGGGTTATGAACGGGAAGTGGCCATCATGCAGTCCAACGGCGGTGTGGCACCGCTGCGCCAGTTGGGCCAGCGCTCGGCTTACATCGTGCGTTCGGGGCCGGCCGCTGGCGTCACGGCCGCCGCCCTGATTGCCGCTGAATCGGGCTTTAGCCATGTGATCACCGGCGACATGGGCGGCACCAGTTTCGATGTCGCGGTCATCATCAACGGCAAGCCCGAAGTGGCCGAGCTGACCAATCTGGACTTTCGAATTCCGTTGCGCTTGCCGATGATCGATGTGCACACCATCGGCGCCGGTGGCGGCAGCATCGCCTACCTGGACCGTGGTGGCATGTTGCAGGTCGGCCCGCGCAGCGCCGGTGCCGTGCCCGGGCCGGTGGCCTATCGCCGAGGTGGCACCGAGCCCACAGTCACCGACGCCAATGTCGTGCTGGGTCGCATCAACCCGCAAAGCCGCATGAATGGCGACGGCAGCACCCTCGATCTTGAAGGCGCGCGCAAGGCCGTGGCCGAACTGGGCCGCAAGCTTGGTTTGGGCATGGAGCAGACGGCCGAAGCGATTTTGGCCGTGGTCAACCAGCGCATGGCCGGCCGCATGCGCCTGATGTCGATCGAGCGCGGCCTGGACCCGCGTGACTTTGCCCTAGTGGCTTTCGGTGGGGCCGGCCCCCTGCACGGCGGCGCGTTGATTCGTGAGGTTGGTGTCAGCACCATGCTGGTACCGCAATACCCCGGCGTGCTGTGCGCGCTGGGTTGCGCCTATGCCGATTTGCGCTATGACATCTCGCAGACGGTGGAAAAGCGTCTGGACGCCATCGACCCCAAAGACCTGGCAGCCATCTTCGAGCGCCAGCGTGAGCAGGCGCAGGCGCAGATCCGCGAAAGCCAGGTGCCGGTCGACTCCGTGGTCTTGTCGCATGCGGCCGACATGGCTTATGCCGGGCAGATCCATTCGCTGCGGGTGCCGGTGCAGCCCGGCATGGGCCGCGCCGAACTCGAGCAGGCCTTTGTGGACACCTATCGCCATCAGTTCGGCAACACACTCAAGGACATCCCGGCGGTGATGGTCAATCTGCGCACCGTGGCGGTGGGCTCGCGCAGCACCGTTGCCGCGGCGCGGCCGCAGGCCCAAGCATCCAGCGCAAAGCCAGAACCGGTGAGCCACAGGCCGGTCCATTTTCAGCGCTGGTACGACACCCCCGTCTATCAGCGTGATGACTTGCTGCCGGGCATGTCCTTCGACGGCCCGGCCATCATCGAGCAAAAAGACACCACCACGGTGGTCGAACCCGACATGAGCCTGGTGGTCGACCCCCACAGCAATCTTTTGGTGAAGGTGAAGTAAATGGATCCAGTGACCTTGGCCGTGGTGCGCGGCAGCCTCGAGCAAATCGCCGATGAGATGGATCTGCAGCTCATTCATGCAGCCATCTCGCCCATCATTTCCGAAACCAATGACTGCGCCAACGGCATCTTCCATCCGGAGACTGGCGAGACCATCGCTCAGGGTCGATATGGCCTGCCGGTGTTCCTGGCCTACATGCAGTTCGCGGTGCAGCATGTCATCGGGCTGGCGCGCGATCAGGGGGGCTTCAAGCCGGGCGACATCTGGATCATGAACGACACCTATGTGGGTGGCAGCCACTTGCAGGACGTGCAGTTGGTCGCTCCCATCTTCGCCGACGGCAAGCTGTTTGCGGTGCTGGCCACCACCGGCCACTGGATGGACATTGGTGGCAATGTGCCGGGTGGCTGGGGCCCCAAGGCCACCGAGATCCATCAGGAAGGCATCGTCATCCCGCCAGTCAAGCTCTACGAAGAAGGCCGATTGAATGAGGCCCTGCTGGCCATGTTCAAGGCCAATGTGCGTTTGCCCAAAGAAATTGCCGGCGATTTGTCGGCCATGGTCAATGTCTTCACCGTCGGCCATCGTGGCATCGAGGCTTTGGTCAAGCGCTATGGACGCGCCACCTTGTCGCAGTGCCTCAACGAGATGATTGCTTACTCCGAGCGGCAGATGCGCTCCTACATTGCCGAAATTCCCGACGGCACCTACCGCTGCGAGGATTTCCTCGACAACGACGGCATCAATGACACCCCGGTGCCGGTCAAGCTGGCCATCACCGTGAAGGGCGATGAAATGCATTTTGACTTTACCGGCACCGGTGCCAGCACAACCGGGCCGATGAACATGTCGAGGAACACCACCTTGTCGTCGTGCTATGTGGCCATCAAGCACATCTTCCCCGATGTGCCGGTCAACGGCGGCACCTTCCGGCCGATCAGCTTTACCTTGCCGCCACGCACCTTGCTCTCGGCCGAATACCCCACCGCCTGCGGCGGCTACCTTGAGCCCATGGGGCGGGCCATCGATGTGACCTTTGGCGCATTGGCCCAGGCCATTCCCGACAAGGCGCCAGCGGCCTTCTTCGGCACCATCGGCGTGACCGCCATCAGCGGGACCCACCCGCGCTCGGGCAACTACTTCGTCGGCGTCTTTCCTTACCCAGGAGGCTACGGCGCAAGCAAGGCCAGCGACGGTCTGATCAACGGCACGCCCCCGCAGTCCATGGCCAACTTCATGTCGCTGGAGATGTCCGAGCATCGCTTCCCGATTCGCTTCAATCACTTCAGCGTGCGCGACGATTCGGGCGGCGCCGGTTGGCACCGTGGCGGCTGTGGCACCAGCTACAGCTTCACCACCTGGAATGAATGCCTGGTGACCGTGCTCGGCGATCGGGCTGATCACGCGCCCTTCGGTGTGCGAGGCGGCGGCTCGGCTCAAGCCAACCGGGTCGAATTTGTCACTGATGGCAAGACCTGGACGCCGCAGATGCGCAGCAAGGAAGACAAACGCCCGCTCAAGGCCGGCGACACCTTGCGCGCCCATTCACCCGGCGGAGGCGGCTACGGCAATCCGCTCGAGCGCGACCTCGATGCGCTTGAGCGCGACCTCAATGGCGCCTACATCTCGCGTCAGACGGCCGAGCAGGTCTATGGCGTGGTGATTGCCAGTCAGAGCCAGCCCGAAGCGGGCACACCGATCTACACGATTGACCGTTCGGCCAGCGAGCAGCGCCGACAGCAGCTGGCCAGCCAGGCGCGCAGCGCCTGATCAGACCGTGCATTGCCTTTTAGAAACCAAACAAACAGGAAAGTCATGACACACGACAGCTCGGGAAGTTGGGAGTTGCCAGAAGAGTTGAGGATGCTGCAGGACACCATCCGCCGCTTTATGCAGGAGGAGGTCAAGCCGGTCGAAGATACGCTGGAGCACGATGCTTATGAGCCGCCTGCGGCTCAGTTGGCGGTCTTACAAAAAAAGGCCAAGGACCTCGGCTTGTGGCTGTTTGAGACGCCGGCCGAAAACGGTGGCGCTGGCCTGAGCTTGCTCGGTCAGTGTGTGGCCGCCGAAGAAACGGCCAAGTGCCGCATGGGCGCCTACATCGCTGGCTGCGGTGCCTTCGGCTTTGATCCGCCCAATGTGATCTGGAAAGGCACCGAGCACCAGCAGCGTTTTGCTCGGGAAGATGTGGCCAAGGGCACCAAGGCCTTTGTGGCCATCAGCGAGCCCTCCGGCGGCTCCGATCCGGGCCGAGCCATCCAGACCCGCGCCGAACGCAAGAGCGACCGCTACGTCATCAACGGCACCAAGATCTGGATCTCGGGGGCCGGCATGGCCAAGTGGGGCATCGTGTTTGCGCGGGTGGGTGACAGCAAGGGGCGAGAGGGCATCACCAGCTTCGTGGTTGACAAGAGCCGCCCTGGCATCAGCCTGTCCAAGATTCCGGTGATCCGTTCCTATTCGCCCTACGAGGTGCACTTTGACAACTACGAGGTGCCGATCGAAGACCGTCTAGGCGAAGAGGGCAAGGGCTTTGC
>CANHBU010000262.1 GCA_947458345.1 Comamonadaceae bacterium | reverse complement strand
TGTACCGCCAGGCTTTTGGCCCGGTGCGCTGGGTCGAGTGCGTGCAGGCCATCAAGGCGCGCGGCGTGAGCCATTTGGTCGAATGCGGCCCCGGCAAGGTGCTGGCCGGCATGTGCAAGCGCATCGACCCCGAACTGACCGGTCTGGCCCTGTACGATCCGGCCAGTCTGGCTGAAATCAAGGGGGCCTTGGCATGAGTGACAAGCAAGTGGCCTTGGTGACGGGCGCCTCGCGCGGCATCGGCGCGGCGATCGCCCGCCAGCTCGCCCAGGACGGCTTTACCGTGGTGGGCACGGCCACCAGCGACGAGGGCGCCGCCAAGATCAGCCAGGCCCTGGCCGCTTTTGCTGGCAGCCGCGGCGCCAGGCTCGACGTCAACGACGCCGCGTCGGCTGAGGCCCTGATCGATGCCATCTTGCGCGAGCACGGTGGGCTGCATGTGCTGGTCAACAACGCGGGTATCACCCGCGACCAGCTGGCCATGCGCATGAAGGACGAGGACTGGGACGCGGTGCTCGACACCAATCTGAAGGCTGTTTTTCGGATGAGCCGGGCCGTCATCCGGCCGATGATGAAGCAGCGTCACGGCCGCATCATCCACATCACGAGTGTGGTCGGTGCCTCTGGCAATCCGGGTCAGGCCAATTACGCGGCGGCCAAGGCGGGGGTCGCCGGCATGACCCGCGCGCTGGCGCGCGAGTTGGGCAGCCGCGGGATCACTGTCAATTGCGTGGCCCCGGGCTTTATCGAGACGGACATGACGGCCGGTTTGCCGCCCGAGCAGCAAAAGGCCTTGCTCCAGCAGATCGCCCTGGGCCATCTGGGCAAGCCCGAGGACATTGCCCATGCCGTGGCTTATCTGGCCAGCGAGCGAGCCGGCTATGTCACCGGACAGCAATTGCATGTCAATGGAGGCATGTACATGTAAGGCTTGGGCCGGTGCTGAGACCGGCCGGGCCCCAGCAGCCTGAAAAATCGCCGCGCGGTGCGGCGCTGCAGCTTTAATGGCTGCAAGGGCTAAAATCACGGTTTATTTCACCACCCTACGAGGGATTTATGAGCGACATCGAAGCACGTGTTAAGAAAATCATTGCCGAGCAGCTGGGCGTCGAAGAGAGCCAAGTCACCGGTGAGAAAGCCTTTGTGGCCGATCTCGGCGCCGATTCACTTGACACGGTCGAACTGGTGATGGCTCTGGAAGACGAGTTCGGCATTGAGATCCCGGACGAGGATGCCGAGAAGATCACCACAGTGCAAAACGCGATCGACTACGCCACCTCCCATCAGAAGGCCTGACCGGCCTTTTGCAGGGGGCAGCCCGTTCGGGCTGAGCGGCCCCGGCGGGGCTGCCCTTCAGGATGGGCGCACGAGCAGTCCTGACCCCCGGCGCAGCACGCACTGCAGTGCGAAACACGCAAGGATATTCAATGACTCGTCGCCGCGTTGTCGTCACCGGGCTCGGTTGCATCAGCCCGGTGGGCAATACCGTCTCCCAAGCCTGGGCCACTTTGCTCGCCGGCCAGTCGGGCATCGGCACCATCAGCAAGTTTGACGCCTCGGCCATGGCCTGCAAGATCGCGGGCGAGGTCAAGAATTTCGAGCTGGAGTCCTATATCAGCGCCAAAGAGGCGCGGACTATGGACACCTTTATTCACTACGGAGTGGCGGCGGCCCATCAGGCCGTGGCCGATGCGGGCCTGCTCACCGGCGAGGCGCTTGATGCCGAAGAGGCCACGCGCATCGGGGTGGTGATCGGTTCGGGCATAGGCGGTCTGCCGATGATCGAGGAGACCCATGCCGAATACACCAGCCGCGGGCCGCGTCGCATTTCGCCCTTCTTCGTGCCGGCATCGATCATCAACATGATCTCGGGTCATGTCTCGATGCGCTTTGGTTTCAAGGGCCCCAACCTGGCGGTGGTCACCGCTTGCACCACCGGTTTGCACAGCATTGGCGAGGCTGGAAGGCTCATCGAGTACGGCGATGCCGATGTGGTTGTCGCTGGCGGTGCCGAGGCCACCGTCTCGCCTCTGGGTGTCGGCGGTTTTGCGGCGATGCGGGCGCTGTCAACCCGAAACGACGATCCGGCTGCCGCCTCCCGGCCCTGGGACAAGGATCGCGACGGTTTTGTGCTTGGCGAGGGCGCCGGCGTGCTGGTGCTCGAAGAGTACGAGCATGCCAAGGCCCGCGGCGCCAAGATCTACGCCGAGTTGGCCGGCTATGGCATGAGCGCCGACGCCGGCCATATGACGGCACCCAATATGGACGGGCCGCGGCGGGCCATGCTCAACGCCCTGCGCAACGCCGGCATCAACCCCGATCAGGTCGACTACCTGAACGCGCACGGCACTTCGACGCCGCTGGGCGATGTCAACGAAACCCAGGCCATCAAAGCTGCCTTGGGCGAGCACGCGCACCGGCTCGTGGTCAGTTCGACCAAGTCGATGACCGGACACCTGCTTGGCGGTGCTGGCGGCATCGAATCGGTCTTTACCGTGATGGCTTTGCACCAGCAAAAGGTGCCGCCCACGATCAACCTGCTCAACCCAGATCCCGAGTGTGACTTGGACTACTGCGCCAACACCGCCCGTGACCTCAGGATCGATGTGGCGCTCAAGAACAACTTTGGTTTTGGTGGCACCAACGGCACCTTGGTGTTCAAGCGCGTCTAAGAAACTGGCGGCCATTGGCGTGAGCCCTGCTCGACCTGAAAGGCGCTACTGCTCATGAGCCAGCACGCGGCCCCGCCGCTTTGCTACCCCGTCCAACGTTCCTGGCTGGCCGGCATCGCCATGGCGGTGCTTTGGCTGGCGGCGGCCGCTGTGACGCTGGCTTGGGTCCTCATTGCTGCGGCGGACCAGGTCGTCGCCTTTTGGGGGCTGATGGCACTTTTGCTGTCGGGGCTGGCCATGGCGCGTTTTTGGATGGCCGGCCCTCGGGGCCACTTGCTCTGGGACGGCCAAATTTGGCTCTGGCGCAGCCGTGCCTACCCTGCGGGCACCGAGGTCGAGTGCCCCGAGATCGTGCTCGATGCGCAGCGCCTGATCGTGGTGCGCATACGCAACCTGGCTGGAGCAAGCTCGGTGCTGTGCCTGCAAGCCCAGAGCGATCGCCGCTTGTGGCTCGATCTCAGGCGGGCCCTGTACGCGCGTGCGCCGGTGGTCGTGCAGGCCGTCGAGGCGCGCGGCCCGTCTTGAACTTCGAGCGGCAAGCCCCCAACTTTCCAAGGTTTGCGGATTTGGCTTAGCGTAGCGTCTTGGGCTCGGACCTGATGGATCCGAGGTCCCGTGGCTTTTTTTCTTGAGGATGTGCAGATGATCAGATTCAATAGAAATCGTGGGCCTGCCCTGGCGCTCGCCGGTTTGCTGGCCTTGGGCGTGTCCACCGCTTTTTTGCCGACGGCCGCGGCGCAGGTCAAGGGCCTGCCGGACTTCACCGAGCTCGTCGATCAGGTCGGCCCGTCTGTGGTCAACATCCGCACCGTCGAGCGCGGCCGAGGCGCCAGTGCCGGCAGCGGGCCCGATGAGCAGATGCTGGAGTTTTTCCGTCGCTTTGGCATTCCCTTGCCGCCCAACGCGCCGCGCCAGCAGCGACCCGATCGCGGCGAAGAGGAGACTCCGCGCGGCGTCGGCTCGGGCTTTATCGTTTCGGCCGACGGCTTTGTCATGACCAATGCCCACGTGGTCGAAGGCGCCGACGAGGTGATCGTCACCTTGACCGACAAGCGCGAATTCAAGGCCCGTATCGTCGGCAGCGACCGGCGCACCGATGTGGCGGTGGTCAAGATCGAGGCCACGGGTCTGCCCTCGGTCAAGCTCGGCGATGCCAGCCGCGTGCGGGTCGGCGAGTGGGTGATGGCCATCGGCTCGCCGTTTGGCCTTGAAAATACCGTCACTGCGGGCATCGTCAGTGCCAAGCAGCGCGATACCGGTGATTACCTGCCCTTCATCCAGACCGATGTGGCGATCAACCCGGGCAACTCGGGCGGGCCGCTGATCAATATGCGCGGCGAGGTGATCGGCATCAATAGCCAGATTTACTCGCGCTCGGGCGGCTTTCAGGGCATCTCCTTTGCCATCCCCATCGACGAAGCGGTGCGCGTGGCCGATCAGCTGCGCACCAGCGG
>CANHBU010000261.1 GCA_947458345.1 Comamonadaceae bacterium | reverse complement strand
GTTCATGCCCTGGCCGGTGTTGGCTGCCACCTTTTGCGCCACGATGCGTGCCACCACATCGACTGCCGATCCCGCCGCAAAGGGGTTGACCCAGGTCACCGGCCGTGCCGGCCAGTCGCTGCCCTGCGCTGAGGCGCCCAGGGGTGCCAAAAGAAAGGGGATGGCGGCCAAGCTGGCCAGGGCCAGTCGGCGCGGTGTTTGCGGCAGGGGCATGAAGGTCTCCGAGAAGTTGGGTCGCAAAAAGGCTGGGGCGTGGCACGGTGGCCGCGCCGAAGAAACCGGTTTTTATCATGCCGGCGACCCTTGTGCTGCGCTGGGCCGGGAGCCGCAAACGCGATCGGGTCTTTGCCGGCGAGCCCCGAGCCGCACTCAGGCGGGCAGCTCGACCAACTCGCGCGGTAAGCGCCAAGCCGCTTGCGCGCCTTCGGCGGTAATGAGGAACTGGTCTTCAATGATGAAGCCGCCCTCGCCATCGACATAGATCGGGGTCTCAAAGGCCAGCACCATGCCCGGCTCGATCGGCTCGTGGGCCTGGGCGGCGATGAAAGGGGGCACTTCGCAAAACGTGTCGTGCCCCAGGCTGTGGCCGAAGTGGCCACGGCTAAAACCGGTGAAGCCGGCGCGCGCGATCGCCTGCGAGGCGCGCGCATGCACCTGACTGAGCAACTGCCCCGGGCGCAGCACCTCGAGCCCGGCGGCAAAAGCGTCTTGCAGTGCCTGCATGATCTGCCGCGTGCGGGGTCGGGCTTGACCGAGCACATAGGTGCGGCCGCTGTCGGAGCTGTAGCCCTCGACCAGACAGCCGACGTCGAACTTGAGCACATCGCCCACGCCGATCTGCCCGCCACCTTGCCAGGGCAGGGGGCCGACCGTGGTGTATTCCCACTGCCCGGTCAGTTTGGCGCCGCTGCGCCTAAGCTCGTCGGCCACGCCTTGCTTCCATGCTTGCGCGATCGCATCGCGGTGCACGCCGGGGCGCACGCTGGCCAGCGCCTGGTGCATGCCAGCTTCGGCCAGAGCCGCGGCTTGCTGCAGCAGCGCGATTTCGCGTGGGCTTTTGACCGCCTTGATGGCCGCTACGGTCGCGCTGGCATCGATCCAGTCGATCTCGGGCAGCATCTGCTTGAGCAGCGCAAAGTCGCTGACGGGCCAGAAGTCCAGGTCCAGGCCGATGCGCGCGCCTTGCAAGCCGCGCTGGCGCAGCAGCTGGCCGAGCCGCCCAAACGAGGCGCGCGCGTCGAAGGCTGCGGGCCTGGCAAAGCCGGCTGGACGCTCGCGCCAAGCCCTTTGCAGCAACTCGGCGGCGCTGGCGTCGGCATCGGCGAGCCAGGGCCGGATGTCGGCGGTCTCGACCCAGTCGCTGTGGGTGAGCACCTGAGCCTCACCGAGCGCGCGCACTGCATGCGCGGCAAACAGCTCGGTGCTCACCGCAGCAATCGGCTCGCTCGCCGGTGCCGGCAACAGGGCCAGCGCCGCGCCAGCGCGGCGAAACAGACTGGCCACACCGGCTGGCGCGCCGGTGGCCCAGGCGTAACTTTCGGGCTTGCTCAGCACGATCGCTTGCAGCCCGGCTTGCTGCATCAGGCGCTGGGCGCGGGGTCGGTTGACGTCACTCATCGGCACTCCCATTTAGCTCCCGTTTAGCTCCCATTTAGCTCCCATTTAGCTCCCGTACGACAGCGAGGGCAGCCAGGTGGCCAGGCCGGGGACCAGGGTCAGCAGCAGCACGCCCAGCAGCAGCAGCAGCCAAAAGGGCAGGGCGCCTGCCGAGGCCTGGGCCAGATTGACCTCGTGTCGGCTGATGCCCACCAGCACAAACAGGTTCATGCCCACCGGTGGTGTGAGCATGCCTATCTCGATCATGATGGTCACCATCACGCCCAGCCAGACGGGGTCGAAGCCGAGCCCGGTCATCAGCGGAAAGACCACCGGCAGCGTCATGACCATCATCGACAGGCCGTCGAAAATCATGCCCAAGAGCAGGTAGACCAGCACGATCACCCCCAGCAGGGCCATGGGCGAGAGCCCCAGGGCCGAGACCGCTTCAAGCATCTTTTGCGGCAGCTGCAAGATGCTGATCGACTGTGCCAGGATCACCGCACCGAGGAAGACGAAGGCGATGACTGCAAAGGTGCGCGCCGAGCTCAGAAAAGTCTGCAGCAGCTTGCGCCACGTCAGATCGCCCCGGGTAAAGCCCAGCAAAGTGGCAGCAGCCACGCCTACGGCGGCCGATTCGGTCGGCGTGGCCAAGCCCGCAAACAGGCTGCCCAGCACCGCCAGGATGAGCACCAAAATGGGCCAGACCGCCAGCGCTGCCTTGAGCGTGGCGCCCCAAGGCAGCGCCTGCTCGGCCGGCACCAGGCCGCTGTTGCGGCGCGTCTTGATTTCGATGTAGATCATGAACAGGGCGGCCATCATCAGCCCCGGGATCACGCCAGCCAAAAACAGCTTGCCGATCGAGGTGTCGGTCAGGGCGCCATAAATCAGCAGCGACAGACTCGGTGGAATCAAGAGGCCCAGGGTGCCGCCTGCAGCCAGCGTGCCCACCACCATCTTGCGGTCGTAGCCGCGCTGGGCCAATTGCGGATAAGCCACCGAGCCGACCGCAGCGGAGACCGACATCGATGAGCCGCTGACCGCGCCGAACACGGTGCACACCGCGATGTTGGTGTGCAGCAGGCCACCGCGCAGGCGTGCAAACAGGGGCGACAGGGCTTTGTAGATGCCGCCGGCCAGCCCGCTTGCCACGAGGACATCGCCGAGCAAAATGAACAGCGGGATGGCCGTCAGCGTGAATTCTCCAAGCACGTTGAAAACCGCCTGCACGCCCAGTCGCGTTGCACCCCCACCAAAAAAATGCAGGATGGCAAAGCCGGTCAGACCCAGCGCTGCGCCGAGCACCGCCCCGCTGAGCACGGTGGCTCCCAAAAGACCCAAGAGGATGGACCAGATCATGCGTGCACCGCCGCGTCGTGGTGGGGTCGCGCCGGTCGCAGCGCACGCCAGGCCCCCGCTGCCCCCGCCGCCGCCACGGCCACGGTGCCGAGCAAGAGGAAGGGCGCCAGTGGCAGGCGCGACTGCTCGGACATCAGGCCGAGCTTGGCGGTGAACTCGTAAATGCCCCAGGCCTCCCGCACAAAGACTGCGCAAAACACGAGCAGGAGCAATTGTCCGAGCAGGAACAGCAGCCGCTGCCCAAGCGCGGGCAGACGCTCGGACAAGACCGTGACGCGGATATTGGTCTCAGCCAGCACCGTGCTGGGCAGCAAGGTGAACACGGCCAGCGTCATCAGCAGGCCTGAGAGCTCCTCGGTAAACCCGAACGGGCGCCCCCAGACGTAGCGCATGACGACGGCCGCCAGCACCAGCAGGAAGATCCCGGCCAGCGCTGCGGCGCCGACGCCCGCCAGGGCGCCGGCCATGATGCGCAGTGCCCGCTCGGTCAGGTCGACGGCGCGACCTCCTGAGCTCATTGGGGCAGGGCCTGCAAGATGCGCTGCCGGTAGGCCACGGCATCACCGCCGGTTTCGCGGGCCAGCACATCCCAGGTCTCCAGCGCCGACTTGCGCAGCGCAGCGCGGTCGGCAGCGGGCATCACCGGGTGGAACGTCACCCCCTGACTTTGCAGCTTCTCGCGGGCCGCCTTTTCAGCAGCCGCGTCGCCGTCAAAATTGAAGCTGACCTTCTCGAGTTCGGCCACCGCCTCATTGAATCCGCGCTTGAGATCAGCGGGCAGGGCTGCCCACTTGCCTTTGTGTGCCAGCAGGGCGTAGGGTGCCGGCGGGAAGGGAAAGCCCGTCGGGGTGATGTGCTTGGCCACTTCCTGCAGCGAAATGCTGTTGGCAAAACGCGGCGCATACAGCGCGCAGTCGACCACGCCGGTCTGCATGGCGGCGTAGAGCTCGTTTTGCGGCACGATCTGCGCGGCCACGCCCAGACGCTTGAAGGTCTCGACCTGCTCGCGGCTGCCCACGCGCAGCTTCTTGCGCTTGAGCTCATCGAGCGTGCGCACCGGCTCGCGGCAAAACAGGGCCGCATCCACAATCGAAAAGCCCAGGAAGCCGGGCACCTCGATGTTCCACTTCGCAATGCCCTCTTTGAGCACCGCTTTGAGTGCGGGCAGCGCCTTGAGG
>CANHBU010000260.1 GCA_947458345.1 Comamonadaceae bacterium | reverse complement strand
TGTCCTTCCAAAACTGGAAGGTCTCCAGCACATTGGCTTTGTCCACGCTGGTCACGCGCTTGCTGCGCTTGCGGGCCGCTTCAAAGGCCACGCGGGCGATGCGCTCGACCTCGGGGCGGGTGTAGCGCATGGTGTCAAACGCCTCGTCTGCACCGGCAAAAGCTCCGTCCGGGCTGATGCGCCGACCGCGGGGCTGGCCGAAGTAGATGTCGCCGGTCAGCTCGCGGATGATCAAGATGTCCAGACCGGAGACCAGTTCGGGCTTGAGGCTCGACGCATCGACGAGCTCTTCGTAGCAGATGGCGGGGCGGAAGTTGGCAAACAGGCCCAGGTTTTTGCGCAGGCCCAAGATGGCTTGTTCGGGCCGTAAGGGCCGATCGAGCTTGTCGTACTTCCAGTCGCCCACCGCACCGAACAAGATCGCGTCGGCCTGCTTGGCCAGCTTGAGCGTCGATTCGGGCAGCGGATGGCCGTGCGCCTCGTAGGCGGCGCCGCCCACCAGGGCTTGCTCCATTTCAAACTTCAGGCCCAGGGCCTCAAGCACCTTGACGGCTTCGGCCACGATTTCGGTGCCGATGCCGTCACCCGGGAGAACTGCGATTTTCATGATGGACTCACTGGAAAGAATGGGCCAGCCAGGGCTTAGCGGCCAGGCGCTGTGCCTCGAAGCTCTGGATCTTGTCTTTGTGGCGCAGGGTCAGGCCGATGTCGTCCAGACCGTTGAGCAGGCAGTACTTGCGAAAGGCGTTGACCTCGAAGGCGATTTCTTCGCCCTGGCCCTTGACGATGCGCTGGCGCTCGAGGTCGACCGTGAGCTTGTAGCCAGGAAAAGCGCTGACTTCATTGAAGAGCTGGTCGATCTGCAACTCGCTCAGCACGATGGGCAGCAGCCCGCTTTTGAAGCAGTTGTTGAAGAAGATGTCGGCATAGCTGGGCGCCAAGATCGCGCGAAAGCCGTATTGGCCGATCGCCCAGGGTGCATGCTCGCGCGAGGAGCCGCAGCCGAAGTTCTTGCGCGCCAGCAGCACGCTGGCGCCTTTGTAGCGGCTCTGGTTGAGTACGAAGTCCGGGTTGACTTGACGCTCGCTCTCGGGCTTGCCGTAGTAGCCCGGGTCTTTGTAACGCCATTCGTCAAACAGGTGGGGGCCGAAGCCGGTCTTGCGGATCGACTTGAGGAACTGCTTGGGCATGATGGCGTCGGTGTCGACGTTGGCCCGATCGATTGGTGCGACGATGCCGGTGTGAGTGAAAAACTTTTGCATGGGGATGCTTTCTTGCGGTGATCGGTGGTGCAGCTGGCGTTTTCAGCTGAACTTGCGGATGTCGACAAAGTGGCCGTGCACGGCCGCTGCTGCGGCCATGGCCGGGCTGACCAGGTGGGTGCGCCCGCCCGCGCCTTGCCGGCCCTCGAAGTTGCGGTTGCTGGTCGAGGCGCAGCGCTCGCCGGGCTCAAGTCGGTCGGCGTTCATGCCCAGGCACATCGAGCAGCCCGGCTGGCGCCACTGGAAGCCGGCGGCGGTGAAGATCTTGTCCAGGCCTTCGGCCTCGGCCTGGGCCTTGACCAGACCGGAGCCGGGCACGGCCAGCGCCAGCTTGACGTTGGGCGCGACCCGGCGGCCGATCTTCTTGAGAATGGCCGCAGCCTCGCGCATGTCCTCGATGCGGCTGTTGGTGCACGAGCCGATGAACACCTTGTCCACCACGATGTCGTTGATCGGCTTGCCCGGCTGCAGACCCATGTAGGCCAGTGCCCGCTCCATGGCATCGCGCTTGACCGCATCTTTTTCCTTGTCAGGATCGGGTACCCGGTCCTCGATCGAGAGCACCATTTCTGGCGACGTGCCCCAGGTCACCTGGGGCCGGATCTGGCTGGCGTCAAGCTCGACCACTGCATCAAAAGCTGCGTCGGCATCGGAGTGCAGCGTTTTCCAGTGCTGCACCGCCAGGTCCCACTCGGGGCCGCCTGCAAACTGGCCGGTCTTGGGGTCGGTGCCCGGTGCCATCGGGCGGCCCTTGACGTAGTCGATGGTCTTGGCATCAACAGCCACCAGGCCGGCGCGCGCGCCCGCTTCGATGGCCATATTGCACACCGTCATGCGGCCTTCCATGCTCAGGTCGCGGATGGCCGAGCCGGCAAACTCGATGGTGTAACCGGTGCCGCCCGCGGTGCCGATCTTGCCGATGATGGCCAGCACAATGTCTTTGCCGGTCAGGCCGGGCGCCAGTTTGCCCTCGACCTTCACGAGCATGTTCTTGGCTTTCTTGGTCAGCAGGGTTTGCGTGGCCAGCACATGCTCGACCTCGCTGGTGCCGATGCCATGAGCCAGCGCGCCAAAGGCGCCGTGCGTGGCGGTGTGCGAGTCCCCGCAGACCACCGTCATGCCCGGCAGCGTGGCGCCGTTTTCGGGGCCGATCACATGCACGATGCCCTGGCGCTTGGACAAGAAGGGAAAGTAGGCGGCAGCGCCGAATTCGGCAATGTTCTTGTCGAGCGTGACGATCTGTTCTTTGCTGATCGGATCGGTCAGGCCGTCGTAGCCTTTTTCCCAGCCATCGGTGGGCGTGTTGTGATCGGCCGTGGCGACCACGGAGCTCACGCGCCAGACCTTGCGGCCAGCTTCGCGCAGGCCCTCGTAGGCCTGTGGGCTGGTGACCTCGTGTGTGAGGTGACGGTCGATGTACAGGACCGTTGTGCCATCTTCTTCGGTGTGCACGACGTGCTCGTCCCAAAGCTTGTCGTAGAGTGTGCGTCCCATGGTGCTCCTTTGTGCGCTCTTGTGGATCAATGAAAAATGTTCAGGGCGTGAAACATCACGCTGCCAGCCGTTGCTGCTGTGAGGGCTGCAGATGCTCGACCAGCAAGCGGGCGGTGACCGGCAGGCTGGAGAAATCGCGCGCGACCATATGCAATTGGCGCTCGGCCCAAGGGTCGAGCAGCGGCACCGATTCGAGCTCGCCGACGCCATGCATGAGTTCGAAGGCGCGCTCAGGCATGACGCCCACGCCCAGGCCGTTGTGGATCATGCGGCACATGGCGTCCAGGCTGGTCACATGGATGCGCAGCTTGATGGTGCGCCCCACGGCCTCGGCCGCCTGGCGCATGGCCACGTAGATGGAGCTGGTCGAATGCAGCCCGACCTGATCAAAGTCCAGTGCGTCGGCATAGGCCAGCGCGCGCTGGTCACTGAGCACGTGACCCCGCGGGACGATCAGCACCAGTCGGTCGCGCCGGTAGGGCAGGCTTTGCAGATCGCCAAAACCGGCCGCTGCATTGCAGATGCCCAGATCGGCCGCGCCCTCCTGCACCGCCCGGATCACCTCGGCGCTCAGGTGTTCTTCCAGATCGATCTTGACCTGGTCATGCGCTCGGATGAAGGCGCCCAGGTCTTCGGGGAGAAATTGCACGATGGCTGAAATGCTGGCGTGTATGCGTACATGGCCACGCACGCCGTCGGCGTACTCGCTCAGCTCGCCCTGCATCTTCTCCAGGCTGAACAGCACCGAGCGCGCATGGTGCAGCAGGCTCTCGCCGGCAGGCGTGAGGTTGACGCCGCGGGCATGGCGGTAGAGCAATTGCGTGCCGACGGTGGCTTCGAGCTCCGACAGGCGCTTGCTGACGGCCGAGGCCGCAATGAACTCCCGCTCTGCCGCCCGGCCGATGCTGCCGAGCTCGCACACCGCCACAAACAGCTGCAGCGAGGTCAGGTCCATGCGACGGGCGAAATTGCGTTCCGAGCTTTTCATGCGCAGAAGGTGAGTCAAGGGCATCGCCATTGGCGATGAATGGCGTATTTTGCACCCTCAGATCGGTTTCGGCGTTCGCCAACCGAGATGACCGGCTTGCCCGCTGGTGGCTGCTCAGGCGCAAAAAAGCCCGCACGCGGCGGGCCTTCTTGCCGTCTGGGCCGATCAGCGCTGGCCGATGGGCTTGACGTTGCGGCTGGTGGCGCCGGTGAACAACTGGCGCGGACGGCCAATCTTGTATTCCGGGTCGCCAATCATCTCGTTGAGCTGGGCGATCCAGCCCACGGTGCGGGCCAGTGCAAAGATTCCGGTGAACAGGTTCACTGGAATGCCGATGGCCCGCTGCACGATGCCGGAGTAGAAGTCAACGTTCGGGTAGAAAAAGAGTGTA
>CANHBU010000259.1 GCA_947458345.1 Comamonadaceae bacterium | reverse complement strand
CGCCCTGAAAGCGCTTGGACATGTGGTTGAGCGAGCGGTCGGTGTAGACCACTGAAAATTCAAGCAGCCCGTCGGGGTCGATCAGGGGCAAAAGGCCGGGCATGGGTTCTCCTTGTGTGAGCCAGGGGCGCAGCTTAGCCGATGTGCGCGATACCTGTTGGATCAGCGCCTGCGGGGGCTCGACTGCTGCTGGCCGATTTTCCATCAAGTGCGCGCGTGGTAAAACCGCGACCTTGCCGATGGGTCGACGTCCCGTGTCGGGGTCGGCCGTGGGCCTTTTGACTAAGGAGTTGCCGTGCCCCGCTTGTCTCGACCGCAGATTGAAAAAAGAATCCGTCAGGTGCTCCATGCCCGCGTGGGCCTGCTGCTCGGTCAGACCACCTTTGAGCAGCTGCTGCCGCTGCAAGAGCAGGTGGCGCTGGAGTTGGCCCGCGGCGCCCCTCTTTGGCACGCCAGCGAGCCGCAAGACGGGGCGCAGGAGCTGGCCCAGGCGATGGTCGACGCCTTCGGGCTCGATCCTCTGTTTTATTCGGCCAGCAGCCTCGATTTTCTGGTCTCCGAGGGTTTGACCAGCGCGTCGCTGGCACTGGCCGACGCCGTTCGGGGCCATGAGCGCGACAGCTTTCAGCAGTGGCAGCAGGAGGTGGTGCCGCAGCTCGAGTCGATTGCCCAATTTGTGGTGTCGGTCTTCGATGGACGCTGGCGGCTTGACGGTCAGGGCAAGAGCCTGACGCAGGCGGGGCGCTAGCCGAGCGGACCCATGCTGCAGGCCTGCGGTTTACGCGGCCCTTCAGGGCATGCGGGCGCCGCGGTATTCGTCAACCTGGTGGCCGCTCATGGCGTAACCACTGACGCCCCAGTCGGTGGGCTTGCCTTGCACGCTGAGCACGCCGGCGACCCAGCAGGCGTCCATGGTGCGCAGACGGGCGGCTTTTTGCAAGGTCACCAGCACGATCTGATTGGCCGGCGGCGGAGGGCTGTGGATGCAGGCGCCAAAGTAGGGCACGAGCAGAAAGTCGCGGATCGCTCCGGTGCTGTACTCCAGCGGCACCACATAGCCGGGCAGGCGCACACGCTGGCCGTCGAGCTCGGCGCGCACCGGCGCGTTGTCCCAGATCTTGCGCATCTTGCGTTGCAACTCGAGCTCTTGCGCGCTGCCCTCAGGGATCCGGCTGGCATCGAGATGGCCCAAGGCCGCCTTGGGGTTCCAGCCCTCGGGCATCAGCTCGTCCCATTGCAAGGTGCGGTAGTTGCCCCTGTTTTGGGCCCAAGTTGATGACGCCGATGCGATGCCCGCGGCGATCAGGGCAGCGCGTAGGGCGAAGTGGCGGCGGCTCTTGTCCATGCCTTTATCCCCTGGGTTGCAGACCGTCTGTGATGGTCTTACGGTAGGCGCGCCAGGCAGGCAGCACACTGGCCAGCGCGCCGGCTGCCAAGGTTGCCGCCAAGATCAGCCACTGACTGGCCTCGGGCACGCCGAGCCTGAGTGCGATCCCAAAGTGGCCGGCCAGCGCAGTGCCCAGCGTGGCCACCATCAGGGTGCTGGCCAGGGCGCCGACGGCCGCCGCTGCCGTGGTCACCAAGGTGCCTTCGAGGATCAACAAGGCCAAGACCCGGCGGGGCCCAGCGCCGAGCGAGCGCAGGACCGCCAGCTCCCGGCGGCGCTGCTCCAGCCCGGTGCTGATCACTGCGACCAGGCAAAGCACGCTGACGGCTGCCACCAGCAGCACCATGGCCTCGATCAACTGCTCGCCGATCGCCAGGGTGCTCCACAGCTCATCGAGCACCACGCCGGGCAGTACCGCCATCAGGGGTTCAGCGCGAAACTGCGCGACGCTGCGCTGCATCGAAAACACGGCCGCGCGTGATTTGAGTCCGACCAACACCGCGGTGACCGAGCTGGGCGTCAGGTCCATCTGGCGCGCCTGGCTGGCGCTGATGGGATCGCGCGCGGGCATACCCCCCAGCCAGTCGACGTGGATGGCCTGCATGCCGTCGAGCCCGATGTGGACCGAGCGGTCGACCGGGGTTGCGGTGCGCTCGAGGATGCCGACGATGGTGAAAGGCTTGTCCCCATGATCGGCCGCCTCGAAAGCGCCCATGCCGTGGCTGAGCGCGATTTTCTGGTTCAGCCGCAGGCCCAGCTGCTTGGCCACCTCGGCACCGACGACGGCCTCGAAGACATCGCCAAAGGCGCGCCCCTGACCGATCTGCAGCGCCCGCTGCTCGCCATAGCGAAAGTGTTCGAAATACGCGCCGGTGGTGGCCACCACCGGAAAGCCCCGGTAGGAGTCGCCCAGCGACAGCGGAATGGTCCAGGCCACCGCTGGGTCGCTGGCCAGGGCCTGCGCGCTGCTCCAGCGCATGCCTTGGGTGGCGTTGCCGATGCGAAACACCGAATACAGCAGCAGCGATGTGGCGCTGGTGCGCGCCCCAACGATCAGGTCGGTGCCCGAGACCGACTGTGCGAAATGCAGGCGCACGTCTTGCCTGAGGCGATCGAGCGAGAGCATGAGAAAGGTTGATAGCGCGATCGACAGCGCCACCCAAGACAGCCCCGCACGCCGGCTCCAGGCGCTGCGCCAGGCCAGTCCCCACAAGCCGCTCATCGCTCACCTCGCTCGGGTAGGTGCACGGCGTGCTCAAAGTAGCTCGCCAGCCGGCTGTCGTGGGTGACAAAGAGCAGGGCGCAACCGGAGCGCTCGCACTGCTTGAGCAGCAGCTGCATGAAGCCGTCGCGGCGGCGCTCGTCGAGCGCTGAGGTGGGCTCATCGGCGATCACGAGCTCGGGCTGACCGATCAGCGCGCGTGCCGCCGCCACACGTTGCTGCTGGCCCACCGACAGACGGGCGGCCTGCAGTGGCCAAAGCGCGGGCGCGAGGTCGAGCGCCGACAGCAGCTCGCGGGCCTGCTCCTGCGGCCGTTCGCAGCGCTCGGCGCGGCGCCGGGAAAAACGGCAGGGCAGCAGCACGTTGTCGAGCACGCTCAGGTAGGGCAGCAAGTTGAGCTGCTGAAACAGGTAGCCCACATGATCGGCCCGCCATTGCTCGCGCCGGCCTGCGGGCAAATCGCGCCAGCTTTGACCCAGCAGGCTGACCTGGCCTTGGCTCGCAAGCAAGACGCCGGCGGCCAGCGACAGCAGCGTGCTCTTGCCGCTGCCGCTGTCGCCCTGCACGAGCAGGTGCTGACCGGCTTGCAGGGACAAGGCGTCGATCTGCAGCAGGTCGTGCGCCTGCCCTGGCCAGCGCTGGCGCAGGCCGCTGATCTGCAGAACGCTTGCGGGCTCCACCATCGATCGACCTATTTGCCGATTTGAAACTCGCGCCGGTTGCGCCGCAGAGTCGATTGCGACTGCCCCTGCGGTCCGGCCAATTGCACCTGCACCCGGCTGATGCGCCGCGACAGCTCGAACAGCGGAACCTGGGCGCTGCGCAACTGAGCGGCCTGGCCGCATTCGAAGCGGTATTGCGCTTCGATGTCGGCATGGCCGCCAGCCTCGGCTTTGCCCTGCAAGCCCGGTGCGCTGACGCTGGCGCTGGTCGATTTGCACTGCGCTTGCGCATTCCATTGAATCACCGACTCGGCGCTGCGCATCTGCTCGATCAGTTTGGCCGCCTGCTGCTTTTCGCTGCCTTCGCGTGGCGCTCGCTCGTAACCGAGCAAGCTTTCTTGAGGCGCGCGCAAGGCCAGTTGGACGTTTGCGCCTTCGATGGCGATGGTCATGTGGACCACGCCATGCTCGTGCGGTCCAGCCCAGGCGCTGGCACACAGGCTGGCATACATCCCAGCGATCAGGCCCAGACAGGCGCCCGCTTGTGTGACTTTGTGTTTCAAAAGAGGCAGATTGGGCAGGCTTGGGTGCATCGAAGGAACTCGCACAAGGTTAAGGCCGACTATTGTCCACCTTGGCGAGGGCCGCCCATCAGTTGTGGGCCAATGGGGTCTTGTCAAGGTGACGGCGCGCTGGCTACCGGAAACGCTCAATCCTAGGCCACCGGGTTCTAGGCCACCGGGTTTGATGGGGCCCAGCCAAAAAACTGGCGGATCTGCGCGGCCTGCGCCTGTGCGTCGCGGGCGCCGAGCGCGATCAAGGCCTGGGTGTAGGGCGCTTCAAACAGCAGGTAAGACAGCAGCGCGCCGGCTT
>CANHBU010000258.1 GCA_947458345.1 Comamonadaceae bacterium | reverse complement strand
TGACCCGCCTGCCCCTGTCGGCCAACATCCTGTTTACCACCGTCATGGCCACCAACATGCCCTACGTCGGCCGCGGCTGAGGACTGCCTGCTGCCTTGGCCTTCTTTTGCCATGACCGCTGACAAAGACATCGCGCTCATCGGCTTGGGCGTGATGGGCGAGAACCTCGCCCTCAACTTTGCGAGCCACGGCTTTGCCGTGTGCGGCTTTGACACCGACCCGGCCAAGCGCCTGAATTTCGCGCGTCGCACGCAGGCAAATACGACGCAGGCGGCCGCCTGCCTGCAAGAAGTGGTGGCCCAGCTCAAGCGCCCTCGCCGCTTGCTGATCATGGTGCCGGCCGGTCAGGCGGTTGACTCGGTGCTGCACGAACTGACCCCTTTGCTGCAGGTCGGCGACGTGGTCATGGACGGCGGGAACACCCTGTTTTCAGACACCCAACGCCGCATGGCCACCCTACAGCAGCAGGGCATCTTGTATGTCGGGGTGGGCGTCAGTGGCGGCGAGGAAGGCGCTTTGCGCGGACCGTCCTTGATGCTCGGTGGGGCGACTGAGGCTTGGCCCCATGTGCGGCCCATGATGCAGGCCATCGCCGCTCGCGCTGACGATGGGCGGCCCTGCTGCGAATGGATGGGCCCGGGCGGTGCGGGCCATTTCGTCAAGATGGTGCACAACGGCATCGAATACGCCGACATGCAGACCATCTGCGAGGCCTATTGGCTGATGCATCAGGTGCTGGGCATGCCGGCCAGCGAGATCGGCGAGGTTTTCCGGCAGTGGAACAAGGGCGAGTTGGGCAGCTACCTGATCGGAATCACCGCCGAGATTCTGGCCCACCATGATCCGGACACCGGTCTGGCCTTGGTTGATCTGATCCTCGATACCGCCGAGCAAAAGGGCACCGGCAAGTGGGCCAGCCAGGTGGCCCTGGACATGGGCGTGACGGCCCCGACCATCGCCAATGCCGTGTTCGCGCGCACCATGAGCGCCTTGCAGAGCGAGCGGGTCACCGCCTCGTCGGTGCTGTCGGGCCCACAGGCTGGCATGCACACCGACCGGGAGGGCACGATCGAAAAAATCCGCCGCGCCCTGCTGGCGGCCAAGGTGTGCGCCTATGCACAGGGCTTTAGCCTGATGCGCGCTGCGGTGCGCGAGCATGACTGGCCCTTGCCCCTGGCGGGCATTGCTTCGGTCTGGCGGGCCGGGTGCATCATCCGGGCACGGCTGCTCGAGGACATCCGGCGCGCCCACGAGCGCCAGCCTGAGCTGCCCAACCTCCTGATGGATCCGCACTTTGCCAAACGCATGTCCGAGATCCAGCAGGATCTGCGGGAAGTGGTGGCTTTGGGTGCACTGCAGGGCGTGGCCGTTCCGGCCTTCATGAGCTCGCTGGGCTACTACGACGCTTATCGTTCAGCCCGACTTCCGGCCAACTTGCTACAGGCCCAGCGCGACTATTTTGGCGCTCACACCTACCAGCGTATCGACCGGCCCGGAAAGTTTCACACGCGCTGGCAAGACTGAGTCTCAGCGACTGACCCGCACCACCGCATCGGCGCGCTTGTGCAGATCGGGCAGCAACTCCAGACCCAGTCCTGGCTTGTCGTTCAGGCTGATCATGCCTTGGCTGACCACAGGCAACTCGGTCACCAGTTCCTTGTACCAGCCGGTGTAGAAGGCGCGCACGCTTTCCTGAATGAGCGCATTCGGGGCGTGCAGCGACAGATGCGTCGATGCGGCCCAGACCACCGGTCCGGTGCAATCGTGCGGCGCCACCGGCAGTTGCCAAGCGTCGGCCATGGCGGCGATCTTGCGCGCCTCGGTCAGGCCGCCGCACCAGCTTAAGTCCAGCATGGCCACGCCAGCCACGCCGGTTTGTAAGTAGTCCTTGAAGCCCCACTTGTAGCTCAGGGTTTCACTGGCGCAGATCAAGGCCTTGCAGTCCTGGGCGTATTGCTTGAGCAGGTCCAGGCTGTCCATGCGGATCGCGTCTTCATGCCAGAAGGTATTGAATTCCTGCAGCGCGCGGGAGATCTTGCAGGCCATGGGCAGGCGCCACAGGCTGTGGAACTCAACCATGATGTCCATCTTGTCGCCCACCGCCTGGCGGATCTTGCGAAACGGCTCGAGTGCGCGGTCGAGATCGGGCGCGCTGATGTACTGGCCGTGGGACTGCTCAGCGGCCACATCGAAGGGCCAGATCTTCATGCCCGTGATGCCCTCAGACAGCAGCGACAGGGCCAACTCGTCGGCGTGATGAAGAAAGCCTTGCAGATCTTCATAAGGTCCGGCGTTGTTGCCCAAGCCCCAGTTGGAGCTGCTCTGATTGACGTTGCTGCGGATGTACTGGTAGCCCGCGCAGGTGTTGTAGATGCGAATGGTGTCGCGGCTCTTGCCGCCCAAAGCCGTGTGCACCGGCATGCCAGCGGCTTTGCCAAAGAGATCCCACAAGGCGATGTCAATGGCCGAATTGCCGCGCGTCTCGACGCCCGAGCCGCGCCAGCCCAAATAACCGGTCAGATCACGCGCTCTGGCCTCGATGGCCAGAGGATCTTGCCCAATGAGCTTGGCAGCGGCCCACTCGTGCAGATAGGCCTCGACGGCCTGCGCGCCCATAAACGTCTCGCCCAGGCCGACCAAACCCTCGTCGGTGTGCAGCCTGACCCACAAGATATTGGGAAACTCGCCCAGCCGAATGGTTTCAAGTTGCGTGATCTTCATCGCTTGACTCCAACAGACGAAAAAAAACCCGCGACCGCAGTCGCGGGGTCTTGCAAGCAGCCGGCTTAGCCGCCGCGCGCTTTTCTCAGCTCGTCTTGCACCAGCTTGATCGCCTCGGCGCCGATCGAATCTTTGTGCTTGTCGTAGACCGAGGTCACGCGGGCGCGAATGCGGTTTTGCTCGGCCGCGCTGATCTCGTTGACCTGCATGCCCTTGGTACGAAGGCTCGACAAAGACTTCTCGTTGAGGGCACGGTTGGCGGCGCGTTGCACCTTCTGGCCTTCCATGGCCGCCTCACGCAGCACCGCTTGCTCCTGCGGGCTGAGCTGGTCCCACAGCTTCTTGCTGTAGAGCACCAGGAAGGGGGTGTAGGCGTGGCGCGTGACGCTCAAGAACTTTTGCACCTCGTTGAACTTGGACGTCTCGATGGTCACAAAGGGGTTTTCTTGGCCGTCGATGGTCTTGGTTTCCAGCGCGGTAAACACCTCAGGGAAAGCCATGGGTACCGCATTGGTGCCCAGGGTGCGGAAGGTGTCGAGGAAGATGTTGTTTTGCATCACGCGCAGCTTGACGCCCTCAAAGTCTTCCAGCCGGTTCACCGGGCGCTTGCTGTTGGTCAGATTGCGAAAGCCGTTTTCCCAGTAGGCCAGATTGACCAGACCAGCGGCTTCGAGCCTGGCGTTGAAGAACCGCCCCGCTGGGCCATCGAGCACCGCATCGGCCTCTTTCTCGCTGGCAAACAGGAAGGGCAGGTCAAACACGCCCAGCTCCTTGACGATGCCCACCAGCGGCGAGCTCGAGGTGCACACCATCTCCTGGGTGCCAGCGCGCAGAGCCTGCGAAGCTTGCAGGTCACCACCGGCCGAGCCGCCCCAGAACGCGGTGATCTTCATCTTGCCGCCGGTCTTGGCCGCCAGGACTTCCTGCATCTTCTTGACGCCCACGCCCACCGGGTGGTCTTCGTTGACACCGTTGGTAAATTTGATGTTGCGGTCCGAGAACTGCGCCATGGCCGAGCCCGTCGCCAGCAAGGCGCCAGCCACAAGAGTTACCAGATTTCTGCGTTTGAACATACATGTCTCCTTCTAAATACACACAGGGTTAAAAAATCAGCTCAACATCCACTTGAGCGGGACGAGAACCAGGGAGGGAAAAGCAATCAGCAAAGCCAGCACGATCAGCTGCGCCACCAGGAAAGGCAAAACCCCCCTAAAGGCGCGGTCCATGCTGATCTTGGCCACGCCACAAACCACATTGAGCACGGTACCTACCGGGGGCGTAATCAGACCAATGGCATTGTTCATGATGAAGAGCACACCGAAGTACACCGGATCGATGCCGGCCTGCTTGACCACCGGCATGAGCACCGGCGTGAGAATGAGCACCGTGGGGGTGAAATCAAGCGCAGTGCCGACCACAATCACC
>CANHBU010000257.1 GCA_947458345.1 Comamonadaceae bacterium | reverse complement strand
GCATGCATCCGTTCCGCATGTTCCAGCTCAGCGCCCAGGGGCGACCCGAGGCCAACAACGAGGACCACCGACTGGTCCTGGACTTGCTCTGCGCGGGCAAGGCCGATGAAGTCTATACCCTCATGCGCGGTCACGTGACGGTGCAGGGCGATGTGCTGGCCGACTACATCTCCAGCGTGCCCAGACCTGTGGTTTATACCGACTACGCTTGAATGTGCTTGACTTGGGCGTCGATATACAGGTACCGTTCGGCGAATATAAAAAATTCACCCACCAGCCACCTAATAGGAGACAAGTGTCATGAAGTTCGATCGCAATTCCTTCCGCCGTCTGGCCCTCGTGGCCAGCTTGGCCCTGGCCTCGCAGGCCTCCTTGGCCGCCGACCGCAAGATCGTTGTCTTGCAGGCGCTCACGGGTGTGGCGTCGTTTGTGGGCGTGCCAGCTTCCGAGGGCATGAAGTTTGCCGCCGACGAGCTCAATGCCCGCAAGTTCTTGGGTAACGACCGCATCGTTGTCGAGGTGGCGGACAGCGCGTCCGCCCGTGCACAGGCCATGGCCGCCGTCACGCGCTATGCCGCCGATCCGAGTGTGCTGTTCATTCTGGGGCCCACGACCGCGGTGGAAGCCATTCCCTCGGCCGGTGTCGCCAACGATGCCAAGATCGGCGTGAAGGCCATGACCAACGCGGTGAGCATGCTCGCCGCCGGGCCCTGGGGTTTCATCTCTGCTCAGCCACCGTCCATCACCATGCCGCAGTTGGGCGACTACGCCCTTGATGTGGCCAAGGTTCGCTCCTGCGCAACCATCCGCTTTTCTGACAACGAGGCCTATGTTGATCTTGAGCGCCTCTTTGTCGAGCACACCCAAAAGCGCGGTATGAAGTTTGTCGATCGCACGGGCATCAAGCAGGCGGACTCTGACTTTTCCACCATCGCCACTCGCATCGTGGCCGCTAAGCCCGATTGCGTGGTGCTGTTCACGCTTGGCCCCTCGGCCGCAAACTTGGCCATCCAGCTCAGGCAGGCGGGCCTGCCGGCCAGCGTCAAGCTGATCGGTCAGACCGGTCTGTCTTCGCCGCAGCTGGTTTCCATCGGCGGCGCCGCTGTTGAGGGTCTGGTCTTCAACTCCGACTGGACTCCCGGCGGCAACACCCCGGCCTCTCAGGCTTTCGCCGCGGCCTACAGGGCCAGAACCGGCAAGGACGCTGACAACTGGGCCGCGCTCGGCTACAGCTACATGACGGTGGTGGCGCACGCCATCAAGGCCGCAGGCCCGAATCCCACTCGGGAGCTCATCCGCGACGCCCTGTCCAAGACCAAGGACGTGCCCGTGGTGGTGGGGACCGGCAGGTACAGCTATGTGGACCGCATCCCCACCTATGGTTCAATCTTCCTGATGGTCAAGGACGGCAAATTCGTCGTCGCCCCTCAATAAGAAGACTGACGTGATGATCGCCCGCGGCTGCGGCCGCGGGCCTCGATGTCAAGGCGGCAGACCATGATTGCTCAGCAATTACTCAACGGGCTGGTTCTGGGCGGTGTCTATGCGCTTTTCGCGCTGGGCTTCACGCTCATTTTTGGTATTCACCGCATCATGAACATGGCGCACGGCGCGGTGTTCATGGCAGGGGCTTTCATTGGCCTGTACACGGTGCGAGCTGGCATGCCGCTGTGGGTGGCCCTGCCGGTGGCCATGGTCGCTGCTGGTCTGGTGTCCATCCTCATCGAGGTGATCGCCTTCAAGCCGCTGCGCAAACTCGCGCTGGCGGACGCCGAGCTCGCCTCCATCATCTCCAGCATCGGGGCCGGTCTGATTGTTCTGAGCATCGGTCAGTATGTCTCCAAAACCGAGACCATGCGCTTTCCCTTTGGCACGGTGTCGCCCGATGCGATCGTGGTGCTGGGCCTGCGCGTGACCATGCTGCAACTGTTGATGCTCGGTGTGGCCGTTCTCGGCGTGGCGTTGCTGGCCTTTTATCTTTACCGCACGGCGCAGGGTCGGCAGATCCGGGCCGTGGCCGGCAACTACCGAGCCGCGCAGCTGCTGGGTGTCAATCCCAACGCGATCTTCTACCAGACCTTTTTCCTCTCGGGCGCCCTGGCCGGAGCGGCTGGCGTGATGGTCGGACTGGCCTTCAATGCAGTGCAGTTCCTGATGGGGGAGCCCTTCCTGCTCAAAGCCTTTGTGGCCATCATCATCGGCGGCCTTGGCAGTGTGCCTGGGGCGCTGGTTGGCGGTTTGCTGCTGGGGCTGCTGCAGTCGATGTCGGCTGCCTATCTGCCGTCCTTGCTGGTCGATGCGGTGATCTTCATGTTGCTATTTGTGATTCTGATGGTTCGCCCGGACGGCCTGTTCGCGCAGAGCATGCCTGAATCTCCCACCAAACGCGTCTGAGCGCAGACCCCTGATCGCCATGATGAGTCTCATCGCTCCCCATCTTCCGCTGCTGGACCTGATTTTCATTGGCACAGGCTACGCCCTGAGCCAGGCGATCGTCTTTCGCGCTGGTACCTTTTCTGTGGCCACCTCGGGCTTCGCTGCCCTGGGGGCTTATTGCGCCGCCATCCTCACCGTCAAGCAAGGCATGCACCCTGCGGGAGCGGTGGCGCTGGGCACCTTTTTGGGCTTGTTGGCTGGACTGATGCTGGCCATGCCCCTGGCTCGCCTGCGCGGCGTCTACCAAGCCATCGCTTCGCTGGCCTTCGTTGAAGTGGTGGTGGCCCTGATCCTCTACTTCGAGAACCTCACGGGAGGGCCGCTGGGCTTTCACAACATCCCCCGGGTGGTCACGCCGTGGATGCTCTTTTTTGCCATGGTGGCCACCATGGGGCTGCTGATCATCCTGGGTCAGGGCGGCATCGGCCGGGCGTTTGACGCGATGCGCCAGGACCCCGCAGTGGCTGCCTCTCTGGGGGTCAATCCAACGCGGTACCACATCCTTTCCTTTGCCCTGTCCGGGGCCATTGCAGGTTTGTTCGGCAGCCTGGACGCGCTGCGCAACTTCAGCCTGACCGCCGAGCAGTTTGGCTTTAGCATCCTGATTGGCACTTTGTCGGCGGTGGTGCTGGGCGGGCGGCGCACGGTGTTCGGGCCGCTGGTCGGGGTCACCATCTTGGTGCTGCTGCCTGAAATCTTCCGGCCGCTGGCGCAGTACCGACAGGCGGTCTATGGGCTGCTGTTGGTGCTGGTCATGGCCTTTCTGCCCTTCGGCGTGTTCGACAGCATCCTGATGAGTCTGCGCAACCGTCGTCTGGCGCGCCAGGGCATGCTGCCCCAGAAAGCGGGGTCCTGATGAGCACGCTGATTCTCAAGGGCGTGAGCAAGCGTTTCGGCGGCTTGCAGGCCGTCTCTCCATTCGACATGGAAATTGCCCATGGCAAGATCACAGGCCTGATCGGGCCCAACGGCGCGGGCAAGACCACAGTCGTGAACTTGATCACGGGGGTCTACAAGCTCAGCGCAGGCAGCATCCGCTTTGGCGACACCGACCTGACCGAGGCCTCCCGGCACGAGGTGGCACGCGCGGGCATGGCGCGCACCTTCCAGACCATCCGCCTGCTGCCCGACGCGACCGTGCTGGCCAATGTGATGATCGGGATGTACAGGCTGCAAAAGACATCTTTGGTCGCGCAGATGTTTGGCCTCCCGTCTTCGCGGGCGGAGACCCGGCGTTTTCGCGACGACGCGTTTGCGCTGCTCGAGCGCTTTGGCATGACCCGCTACGCCGACTATCCCGCCGGTAACCTGTCCTACGGCGATCAGCGTCGGGTGGAGATGATGCGTGCCTTGGCGCTCCAGCCCGACGTGCTGCTGCTCGACGAGCCCGTGGCTGGCATCAACGACGTCGAGGCCGCCAAGCTCGGTGAGATTTTCCGCGCGCTGGCCACAGAGGGCAAAGGCATGGCCGTGTTTCTGATTGAGCACAACATGCGCTTCGTGACCAACCTGTGCGACTACGTCTACGTCCTCGACAGCGGCCAGTTGATCGCACAAGGCAGCGCCGCGCAGGTGGTCCAGGATCCGGTGGTGATCAAGGCCTATCTGGGGGAGTTCGAAGATGCTTAAGGTATCGGACCTGCATGCCGGTTACAACGGCAACGAGGTGTTGCACGGCATCTCCTTGGACGTCGCCGAGGGCGACATGGTGGCCATCATCGGCCCCAACGGCGCCGGTAAATCG
>CANHBU010000256.1 GCA_947458345.1 Comamonadaceae bacterium | reverse complement strand
GGGCCTGGTGGTGGCGCACATCATTGCCTTGCATGAGGTGGGCTCCAACAACCCCGATGGCGTGGAGATCAAGGCCAAAAAAGACGCCAGCGGCAAGCCGCTCGATGGCATTGCCTTTCACCCCTTCTACACGGTGCACGACATCTTTGGCGTGAGCGTCTTTTTGCTGGCCTTCTCGGCCGTGGTGTTCTTCGCGCCCGAAGCCGGCGGCTACTTCCTCGAGTACAACAACTTCATTCCGGCCGACCCGCTCAAGACGCCTGCGCACATCGCCCCGGTTTGGTACTTCACCCCGTTTTATTCGATGCTGCGCGCCATCACCACCGAGATGATGTACGTGCTGGTGCTCTGCGTGGTGGTCGCCGCTGCCCTGGGCGTGCTCAAGGGCCAGCTCGCAGCCTTGTTCAAGGCTGTGCTGCTGGGCGGCGCAGCGGTGGTGGTGGCCATGATGCTGAGCATCGATGCCAAATTCTGGGGCGTGGTGGTCATGGGCGGCGCCGTCATCATCTTGTTCTTCCTGCCCTGGCTCGACAACAGCCCGGTCAAGTCGATCCGCTACCGTCCGAGCTGGCACAAGTGGCTCTACGGCATCTTCGTGGTCAACTTCCTGGTGCTGGGCTACCTGGGCATCAAGCCGCCTTCGCCGATCAACGAGCGCGTTTCCCAGGTTGGCACACTGTTTTACTTCGGTTTCTTCCTGCTGATGCCCTGGTGGAGCCGGATCGGCAGCTTCAAGAGCGTGCCCGATCGCGTGACCTTTACCGCCCACTGAAGCGCTGGAGCCCCCTGACATGAAATCACTCAAACAACTGGCCCTGGGACTGCTGGCGAGCATCATCATGACCGGCGCGCATGCGGCCGGCGGCGGCATCGCCTGGGACAAGGCGCCCGATCGGACCAACGACATGGCGGCCCTGCAAAACGGCGCCAAGCTCTTTGTCAACTACTGCCTGAACTGTCACTCGGCCGCTTTCATGCGCTACAACCGCCTGACCGACATCGGCCTGAGCGAAAAGCAGATTAAGGACAACCTGCTGTTTGCCACCGACAAGGTCGGTGAAACCATGAAGGCCGCTATCGACCCCAAGCAGGCCAAAGACTGGTTTGGCGGCAATCCGCCCGACCTGACCGTGATCGCCCGTTCGCGCTCTGCCGCAGGCAAGGGCAGTGGCGCCGATTACCTCTACACCTACCTGCGCACCTACTACCGCGACGACAGCAAGGCCACCGGCTGGAACAACCTGGCCTTCCCCAATGTGGGCATGCCGCATGTGCTTTGGGAGTTGCAAGGCGATCGTGAGCCGGTCTTCGAGAAGGTCAAGAGCCACGGCCAAGACGTCGAGGTGTTCAAGGGCTGGAAGCAGCTGTCGCCTGGCACCTTGTCGCCGCGCGAGTACGACTCGGCCATGGCCGATCTGGTCGGCTACCTGCAGTGGATGGGCGAGCCGGCGCAAAACACCCGTGTGCGTGTGGGCGCCTGGGTCTTGCTCTTTCTGAGTCTGTTTGTGTTCGTGGCCTGGCGTCTGAGCGCCGCCTACTGGAAAGACGTCAAGTAATCAACGCGGCCGGGCCGATTGGGGCCTGGCTCTTGCAGGAGTGGCGGTCACGGGGGCAACCCCCTTGGCTTCCACTCCTTCGCTATCTAGGAGATCGCCTGTCATGATGGTTCTGTACTCCGGCACGACCTGCCCGTTTTCTCATCGTTGCCGCTTTGTCTTGTTTGAAAAGGGCATGGACTTCGAAATCCGCGATGTCGACCTTTACAACAAGCCCGAAGACATCAGCGTGATGAACCCTTACGGCCAGGTGCCCATCCTGGTCGAGCGCGACTTGATCCTCTACGAGTCCAACATCATCAACGAGTACATCGACGAGCGCTTTCCGCACCCCCAGCTCATGCCGGGCGACCCGGTCGATCGCGCTCGGGTGCGCCTGTTCTTGCTCAACTTCGAAAAAGAACTGTTTGTCCATGTCAGCACACTCGAGTCGCGGGCCAGCAAAGGCAACGACAAGGCGCTGGAGAAGGCCCGCTCGCACATTCGCGATCGCCTGACCCAACTGGCCCCGGTGTTCCTCAAGAACAAATACATGCTGGGCGAGAATTTTTCTATGCTCGACGTGGCCATTGCGCCGCTGCTCTGGCGCCTCGATTACTACGGTATCGATCTGTCCAAGAATGCAGCGCCCTTGCTCAAGTACGCCGAGCGCATCTTCTCCAGGCCCGCCTATATTGAGGCCCTGACCCCGTCCGAGAAGGTCATGCGCAAGTGAGTGCGAGGCCCCTTTGAGCGAACTGATGAAGGCCCCGGAGCTCGGCTCCACCCGTCCGTATCTGATCCGGGCGCTCTACGAATGGTGCACCGACAACGGGCTGACCCCTTACGTGGCGGTGCAGGTCGACGAGACGGTGCAGGTGCCGCGCGAGTTCGTCAAGAACAACGAGATCGTGCTCAACATCAGCTTCGATGCGACGAGCTCGCTCAAGCTGGGCAATGAATTCATCGAGTTCAAGGCGCGCTTTGGCGGCATCGCGCGCGAAATCGTGGTGCCCATGGGTCGGGTGATCGCGATTTACGCGCGTGAAAACGGCCAAGGCATGGCCTTCCCATCGGCACCCGTCGTCGCCTCCGGCCCTGTAAGCGCGGAGCCTGGCGGGGCGCTGGTCCCGCTTGCTGCGCCGGCCAAGATCGGCCCGATCAGCCCGATTACCCCGATTAGTGCGCCTCCCGCTGCGCCCGAGGGCGGCGATGATGAAAGCTCGCCGCCCGAGCCGCCCAAGCCCTCCGCAGGTGGCCGCCCCGCGCTCAAGCGCATCAAGTGACCACGGCCGCCGCGGCGCGCCACGCCCTGCAGTAAACTCCAGGACACGCCGGCTTAGCTCAGTTGGTAGAGCAACCGCCTTGTAAGCGGTAGGTCATCAGTTCGAATCCGATAGCCGGCACCAATGGCCTGAACCTCTCAGGCCATTTTTTCGTCCGTCGTTTCCCCAATAAACACATGGGGTTGCACAACGGTGCGTGTTCTGGCGATCCCAGTTTTTCTCGCCAGAAGCCTTTTTCCGGCGCAAAAATCCTCTCTGTTCTCTGTCAATGCGTTGGCCGTCATCGGCCAAGAGCCCAGCATTCATGCGCGTTTGCGCGATCCCGGTTTACAGCGTAACGACACCTGTCGGATGGTCGTACCCAACCGCGGCACGGGCGATGAGTTGGCACAGCGATTCACTAAGTGATGTAGTTTGATCATGCGCCGCGTTTTCAAAACTCGCTATTTCTGACGCTGGATGCGCAAAACGGAGCTCACGGATGGCAGTTTGTGCGCCGCGGTGATGGAGATGACCCAAGGACTGATCGATGCTGATCTTGGAGGCGGTGTCGTCAAGAAGCGCGTGGGACTGGCCGGATGCGGAAAGCGTGGTGGGGCTCGAACCTTGGTGCCCACCAACAAGGGCAACCGTTGGTTCTTTTTGTTTGGGTTCGAGAAGAACGATCGGGCCAACATCAGCGCCGAGGAAAAAGAAGCACTGCAGTGCATCGCGCAGGATTTGTTGGCCAGGGCGGCCAAAGAGTTGGATGCGCAGGTAGCGGACGGAACTCTTCAGGAGATTTGCAATGACCACTAAGGCCAAGACTCAAACAAAGAGCCCCATCATGGAGGCGGTGCACGAAACGGCCGTGGATCTGCATCGCCTGGGCTTTATCGACCAACGCAAGATGCGCAAATACGATGCACTGTGTCTGGACCCCATTCCGGCATATGGAAGCGAGCAAATTCGTACCTTGCGCGACCGTTACCAGCTCAGCCAGGCCGTATTGGCCTGCCTGCTCAATATCAGCCTGTCCACAGTCCGCCAGTGGGAGTTGGGCGACAAGCACCCCAGTGGCCCCTCGCAGAAGCTTCTGAACCTGCTGGAGCGCAAAGGGCTGGAAGCCTTGATCTGATACGCGTTCGCGGTCAGACCGCCAGTGCATCGTCAACCCCCTCCTGCTGCCCCCAGTGGTGCGAAAGGATCTTGCTTACAAAGAACTCAAAGGACCGGCCGATCAGCCCCTGGCGATGGCCTCCACATCATGGGTTGCCAAGCCTTTTTGCCTGTCCCTCAGGCCTTGAGCGCCAGGTTGGGGCTTGTGTGCGGCCGACCTGACCTGCGGTCTTCAGCGCCGCCCGGTGGCCATGATCTTGACCCTTATCTGCTCGATCGGCC
>CANHBU010000255.1 GCA_947458345.1 Comamonadaceae bacterium | reverse complement strand
GACAAGACCATTGAAATCTTGCGCAAGCAGCGCCGCAGCTTTGCCCAGCGCGCCATGGACGCGGCCGTGCAAGAGGGCGATCGCGTGACGGTCGACTTCGAGGGCAAGATCGACGGAGAGACCTTTGCGGGCGGCAAGGCCGACGACTTTCAATTCCTCGTTGGCGAAGGCCAGATGCTCAAGGAGTTCGAAGACGCGGTGCGCGGCATGAAGTTGGGCGAAAGCAAGACCTTCCCCTTGAGCTTTCCGGCCGACTACCACGGCAAGGACGTGGCAGGCAAGCAGGCCGACTTCTTGGTGACCGTCAAAAAGATCGAGGCGGCCCACCTGCCCGAAGTCAACGAGGCACTGGCCAAGTCGCTGGGCATCGAGGCGGGCAGCATCGATGCGCTGCGCGCCGATATCCGCAAGAATCTCGAGCGCGAACTCAAGTTCCGCTTGCTGGCGCGCAACAAGAATGCGGTCATGGATGCGCTGGTGGCGCAAGCTCAGCTCGATTTGCCCAAATCGAGCGTGCAGGCCGAGCTCGACCGGATGGTCGAAGGCGCTCGTGCCGATCTCAAGCAGCGTGGCGTCAAGGATGCCGAGAAGGCGCCGATTCCCGAAGACCTGTTTCGTGCCCAGGCTGAAAAGCGTGTGCGCCTGGGCCTGGTGGTGGCCGAGCTGGTGCGCGCCAACAATCTTCAGGCCCGTCCCGAGCAGATCAAGGCGCATGTCGACGAGCTGTCGGCCAGCTATGAAAAGCCCGAAGAGGTGGTGCGTTGGTATATGGGCGACCGCCGGCGCATGGCCGAAGTCGAGGCGGTGGTGATCGAGAACAACGTCACCGACTTCGTGCTGGCCCGGGCCAAGGTGAGCGACAAGACGCTGGCCTTTGATGAGTTGATGGGCCAGTCCTGATCACCCGGCTGCGCTTTCGCGTCATTGGGGCTTGTGCCGGCTGGCGCAGGCCCCATCTTGTTTTGGGTACAGTACGAGCAGCCGGTCCGGCACGCAATTCGATCCCACGGAGTACATCGCAATGAAGCCTTTTGACGTTTTTTCAGGTCCGCGCAGCGGCGCTCTTGAGACCCAGGCGCTGGGCATGGTGCCCATGGTGATCGAGCAGTCTGGCCGTGGCGAGCGCGCCTACGACATCTACTCGCGTCTGCTCAAGGAGCGGGTGGTGTTTCTGGTGGGACCAGTCAACGACCAGATGGCCAATTTGGTGGTGGCGCAGCTCTTGTTTCTTGAGAGCGAAAACCCCGACAAGGATATTTCGCTCTACATCAATTCGCCCGGTGGTTCGGTCAGCGCCGGCATGGCGATCTTTGACACCATGAATTTCATCAAGCCCGATGTGAGCACGCTGTGCACCGGCATGGCCGCCAGCATGGGCGCCTTTTTGTTGGCCGCCGGCGCCAAGGGCAAGCGCTACTCGCTGCCCAACTCCAAAATCATGATTCACCAGCCGCTCGGCGGTGCCCAGGGGCAGGCCACCGAGATCGAGATTGCGGCCCGCGAGATCCTCAAGACGCGCGAGCAGCTCAACAAGATCCTGGCCGAGACCACGGGTCAGCCGCTCGAGAAGGTCAACCAAGACACCGAGCGTGACTATTTCCTTTCGGCGCAGGAAGCCAAGGACTACGGTCTGGTCGATCAGGTCATTGCCAAGCGCCCCTAAAAGGGTGTTGGCACGGTGCTTGGGCCGCCGCGCTTGCTCGCTGCGGTGGCCCGGGTCCGATTGGTTATCATTGCTCACCACCATTCATCGGGGTCCCCCGGGGCTTCCCAAAGGTTAGGCACATGCCCGAGAAAAAAGGCTCATCTGGCGAAAAGACTCTCTACTGCTCGTTTTGCGGCAAGAGCCAGCATGAAGTCAAGAAGCTGATCGCAGGACCTTCGGTCTTCATCTGCGATGAGTGCATCGACCTGTGCAATGAGATCATTCGCGATGAGCTGCCCGCCATCCAAGAGGGCAAAGCCGAGCGAGGCGATCTGCCCACGCCTGCGCAAATCAAGGCCACACTCGATGCCTATGTGATCGGCCAGGAAGCCTCCAAGCGCATGCTGGCCGTGGCGGTCTACAACCACTACAAGCGCCTGCGTCACAAGGATGCAGCCAAGAAAGACGATGTCGAGCTGTCCAAGAGCAACATCTTGCTCGTCGGCCCCACCGGCTCGGGCAAGACGCTTTTGGCCCAGACGCTCGCGCGCACGCTCAACGTGCCCTTCGTGATGGCCGATGCCACCACCTTGACCGAGGCGGGTTATGTCGGCGAGGACGTCGAGAACATCATTCAAAAGCTGCTGCAAAGCTGCAACTACGAGGTCGAGCGCGCCCAGCAGGGCATCGTTTACATTGACGAGATCGACAAGATTTCGCGCAAGTCGGACAACCCCTCCATCACGCGCGATGTCTCCGGCGAAGGCGTGCAGCAGGCGCTGCTCAAGCTCATTGAGGGCACCATGGCTTCGGTGCCCCCGCAGGGCGGGCGCAAGCACCCCAACCAAGACTTTTTGCAAGTCGACACCACCAATATTCTCTTCATCTGCGGTGGCGCCTTTGCCGGCCTGGAGAAGGTCATTGAGAGCCGGACCGAGGCCTCGGGGATTGGATTTGGCGCAGCGGTCAAGAGCAAGAAATCACGCAGCCTGACCGATGTGTTCAAGGACGTGGAGCCCGAAGACCTGATCAAGTTTGGACTTATCCCCGAGCTGGTTGGCCGCCTGCCGGTGGTGGCCACGCTTGATGAGCTCACCGAAGACGCTCTGGTGCAGATCCTGACCGAGCCGCGCAACGCGACCGTCAAGCAGTTTGCCAAGCTCATCGCGATGGAGGGGGTCGACTTGGAGATCCGTCCTTCGGCGCTCAAGGCCATTGCCCGCAAGGCCCTGGCCCGCAAGACCGGCGCGCGCGGGCTGCGCTCCATCCTCGAGCATGCGCTGATCGACACCATGTACGAGCTGCCCAACGCCAGCAATGTTGAGAAAGTGGTGGTCGACGAATCGACCATCGAGGAAGACCAAGCGCCGCTGTTGGTCTTGCGCGAGGCCGCCAAGAAGGCCTGAAATTTGCTTTTGTCGTACCGAGGGTTGAAAAACCTTGAAATTCGAGCAGTACGACCCATCTGCGTTACAAGTTTTGCCGTTTTTGGGCAAAACGCCGGCAGCTTGTCGCCGCAGGGCAGCGGCTGCCGCCACTGACTGAAGGCCCTGTTATGTCCGGACATCCGCCGCTGCCTGCCCTCCCCATCGACCTGCCACTGTTGCCCCTGCGCGACGTCGTGGTGTTCCCGCACATGGTCATCCCGCTGTTTGTCGGGCGACCCAAAAGCATCAAGGCGCTCGAGTCGGCCATGGAGTCCGAGCGGCGCATCATGCTGGTGGCCCAGAAAGCGGCGGCCAAGGATGAGCCTTCGGCCGAAGACATGTTTTCGGTGGGCTGCGTGGCCACCATCTTGCAGATGCTCAAGCTGCCCGACGGCACGGTCAAGGTGCTGGTCGAAGGTCAGCAGCGCGCCCGCGTCAATCGCATCACCGAGGGCGAGCACTATTTTTCGAGCAATGTCACACCGGTCGAGCCGCAGGCCGCGGTGGCGGGCGAGCGTGGCAGCGAACTCGAGGCGCTGCGCCGCGCAGTCATGCAGCAGTTTGACCACTACGTCAAACTCAACAAGAAAATTCCGCCGGAAATCCTGACCTCGATTTCGAGCATCGACGATGCCGGCCGTCTGGCCGACACCATTGCCGCCCACCTGCCGCTCAAGCTCGATGCCAAGCAGGTCATCCTCGACCTCGATGCGGTGCAGGCGCGGCTGGAAAATTTGTTCGACCAACTCGAGCGCGAGGTCGACATCCTCAATGTCGACAAGCGCATTCGTGGCCGCGTCAAGCGCCAGATGGAAAAGAACCAGCGCGACTTCTACCTTAACGAGCAGGTCAAGGCCATCCAGAAGGAGCTCGGTGAGGGCGAAGACGGCGCCGATATCGAAGAGATCGAAAAAAAGATCAAGCTGGCCAAAATGCCGCAGCAGGCGCGCAAGAAGGCCGATGCTGAGCTCAAAAAGCTCAAGCTCATGTCGCCCATGTCGGCCGAAGCCACGGTGGTGCGCACTTACATTGATGTGCTCACCGGCCTGCCCTGGAGCAAGAAGACCAAAATAAAGCACGACTTGGCGCTGGCCGAGGACGTGCTCAACGAAGACCACTACGGCCTAGAGAAGGT
>CANHBU010000254.1 GCA_947458345.1 Comamonadaceae bacterium | reverse complement strand
TCCACGCCCCAGCCCGGACCGGCCGGCAGCTCAATGTGGCCATCCTTGATCTTGTACGGAGACTCCACATACAAGCCTTCTTGCCAGGGGTAATAGTCAGGCCCCTCGATGGAGAACTCTAGGTATTTGCCAGGATTGGGAATGGCGCACAGCAGGTGCATGGTGAACAGCGTGACCAAAGACAAATTGGCGCTGTGCGGCGTGCAGGGCAGCCCGGCGGCGTGCGCCATGGCCGCCACCTGCTGGCTGCGCACCATGCCTCCCATGTAGCAAACGTCAGGCTGCACGATGTCAACCGCGTGCATGTCGATGATGTGCTTCCACATCGGCAAATAGCAGTCTTGCTCCCCACCGGTCACATCAAGGGACAGGGCTTCGCGTACGGTGCGCGTTTGCTCGAGCTCCCAGTAGGGGCAAGGCTCCTCGAAATGGCAAATGCCATTGGCTTGCAAAAGCTGGCCCACCTCAATGGCGCGGGCCGGCGAGTAGCAGCTGTTGGCGTCCACCAGCAGTTCCACCGCATCGCCCAGGCCCTGGCGCATGGCAGGCACGATCTCTTCGGTGCGCCCGGGCCACTCGTCTTTGTCGTGGCCGTACTCGGCGCCCACCCGGAACTTGAAAGCGTCAAAGCCGTACTGGTCGCGCAAGCCCTGCAGCCGGCGCACCTCGTCCTTGGGCGTGATGTCACGCTTCATCGAGGAGGCATAGGCGCGCAGGGGCCGCGGCGCGCCCCCGAGCAGCTCGCACACCGGCTTGCCCTGGGCCTTGCCCAGTCGGTCCCACAGCGCGGTCTCGACCCCGCACAGCGCCCGGTACAGGTGCGAGCCCGGAAACTTGTGCTCGCGCTCGGGCACCAGCGCGCTTAAGCCATGGATGTCGCTCGCGTCATAACCCAGCGCCCAGGGCGCCACCTGGCGGTGCAGGATCTGCGCCGTGAGGTCGGCATGGTAGGTGGACACCTGGCCCCAGCCTTGGCTTCCGTCTTGCGCCGTGACGCGGGTGAAGCAGACGAAGGGGTCGGAAAAAGTTTCGATTTTTCGGATCTTCATGACCCAATGATCGTCGGCAATCGGCAGGGCTTACAGGTCCATTTTGAACAATGGGTGATACCATCTTTCCATGTTTTCTCAGCCCACATCCTGATGGTCAAGCGCGCAGGCGGCTCGCTGCTTCTGTCGATCCAGATCAACCGCGACGCCCAACAGCCGGTCAGCACCCAGCTGTTTATTGCGCTGCGAGAAATGATCTTGACGGGGGGCTTTCTGGCCGGTGAACGCCTTCCCGCTAGCCGCACTCTGGCGCGCGACTTGGGTGTCTCGCGCAACACCGTGATCGAGGTCTTTGACCGCTTGGCCGCCGAGGGCTTGCTGGAGTCGCGCACCGGCGCCGGCTCTTTTGTCAGCGCCCGCCTCAACGTAGACCGACCCAAGCCGGCGCAAGCCGATGCACCGTCGCTGGTGCGCACTGCGCCGCAGCTGTCGGGCATGATGGCGCAAGCGGTGAGCCGCTTTGGAGACCGCAAACGGCTGCCGCATATTCCCCGCGCCTTCACCACGGCGCTGCCCGCATTCGATGTCTTTCCGATGGCGCAGTGGGCGCGTCTTTCGGCCAAGTACCTGCGCGGCGCCCGTGACGACATCTTGGGCTATGGCGACCCAGATGGCTTGTACCAATTGCGCCGGGCGCTGGCCTCGCACCTGCGCGTCAACCGGGGCATCGCCTGCGATGCCGAACAAATTTTTATCGTAGGCGGGGCGCAGCAAGCCTTTGCCCTGATTGGCTCGACCCTGCTCAACCCGGGCGAGAACGTGTGGTTTGAAAACCCCGGCGCCATCGGTGCGCGCAACAGCCTGATCGCCTGCGGCGCCAATTTGGTGCCGGTTCCGGTCGATGCCGAGGGCCTGCGGGTGGACGAGGCCCTGCGCCTGAGCCCCGAGTTCCGACTGGCATTTGTGACGCCGTCCCATCAGCAGCCCATGGGCCACGTGATGAGCCTGGAGCGTCGCTATGCCCTGCTCAAGGCCGCTGAGCGCGCAGGCGCATGGGTGATCGAGGACGACTATGACGGGGAGTTTTTCTTCAGCGGGCGGCCGCCGCCCACACTCAAAAGCGTGGACAACAACGGCCAAGTGATTTACGTGGGCACCTTTAGCAAGTCGCTTTTTCCGGCGCTGCGCTTGGGCTACTTGCTGGTACCACCTGCGCTGGTGGACATTTTTGGCACCATCATGCGCAAGTTTTTGCCGGGCGTGCCCTCGCACACCCAGGCCATGGTGGCCGAGTTCATCGACGAGGGTTTTTTTGCGTCTCATGTGCGCCGCATGCGCACGATTTACCGCGAGCGCCACGACGTGCTGCTGGCGGCGGCCCAGCAACGCCTGGCCGGCCTGCTCGATGTCCAACCGACCCACGGCGGCCTGCACACCATTGCGCTGTTGCCCGCTTCGATGCCAGAGATGGTCATCTCCCGCGCTGCCGAGCAGCGCCAAATCACGGCATCGCCAATCGGCCGCTTTGCGCTGGAGCCTGTCGCCGTCAACGGCCTGGTATTGGGCTATGCCGGCGTATCGCCCAAGCTGATCACCGCCGGCGTCGAAGTCCTGGCGCAAGTGCTAGAAGCTCGCCTGAGCGCAGCGGGCAAACGAAAGCCACAGGCGGCCCGCTAAGGAAAGGCCTGTACGAGTCCGCCCTTGCGATGGCCGCGCTGCGAGTGCTGCTGGCCATGAGCGCAGCGACGGAACAACGGCAACCACCAAGACAGACTGATGCAGACCATCCCCGTTGCGTTCGTGGCCTGTAAATTTGGCCAAAACGGACCTGTGCACCGGCGCGATTGTCGTGGGATGCTCCGCCTGTCTTATCTTGTGGCGAGCCTGTGAGCGAATTCGATTTCATTGTGGTGGGCGCCGGCTCGGCCGGCTGTGTGCTGGCCAACCGGCTGACCGCGTCGGGACGCCACAGCGTGCTGCTGCTGGAAGCGGGCGGAAGTGATCAACGCTTCTGGCTCAAAGCGCCCATCGGCTACGGCATGTCCTTCTACAACCCCAAGGTCAACTGGATGTACCGCACCGAGCCCGACCCCGGCTTGGGCGGGCGCCAAGGCTACTGGCCGCGCGGCAAGGTGCTGGGCGGCTCGAGCAGCATCAACGCCATGGTCTTCATCCGCGGCCAGCAGCGCGACTTTGACGACTGGGCGGCGCTGGGCAATCCCGGCTGGGGCTGGAGCGAGGTGCTGCCCTATTTCAAAAAGCTCGAAGACAGCCCCCACGGACCGAGCCAGACCCGGGGTGCCGGCGGCCCGCTGCGGGTGAGCGACGTCTCGGCCCAGGTGCATCCGCTGTGCGAGGCCTACCTGCGCGCCGGCGAGCAAATCGGGCTGGTGCGCAACCCCGACATCAATGGCGCCTCCAACGAAGGCGTGGCCATCAACCAGATCACCACCCGCAAGGGCCTGCGGGCCTCAGCCAGCAGCGCCTACCTGCGCCCGGCGCGGCGTCGCCCCAACTTAAGGGTTGAGACGGGCGCGCTGGCCACACGCCTGTGCTTTGACGGGCTGCGCGCCACCGGCGTGGAATACCTGCAGCACGGCCAGCGCCAAAGCAGCCGCGCCCGCTGCGAAGTGATCGTGGCAGCTGGCGCCATCAACACGCCGCAGTTGCTGCAGCTTTCTGGGGTGGGCCCGGCGCGCGCGCTGGCGGCGCTGCAACTGCCTGTGGTGCTTGACAGTCCGGCCGTGGGCCAGCATTTGCAAGACCATCTTTGCATCGACTACATGTACCGCTCGCGCGTGCCCACCTTGAACAACCAGCTCGGACCCTGGCCGGCCAAGCTGTGGGCCGGGCTGAAGTACTTGACCACCCGGCGCGGCCCGCTCGCCCTGAGCGTCAACCAGGGCGGCGGTTTTTGCCGCTCGCGCGAGGATCTGGCGCACCCGGACATGCAGCTGTATTTTTCGCCCCTGAGCTACCTGCGCGCAGTGCCGGGCAAGCGCGAATTGACGGCGCCCGATGCCTTCCCCGGCTTTGCCCTGAGCGCGCAGCCTTGCCGCCCCGACAGCCGCGGCCACCTGGCACTGCGCAGTCCCGACCCCCTGCAGCCGCCGCGCATCGTCCCCAATTCGCTGGCCACCGAGCACGACCGCAACGCCATGTTTGCCGCCGCCAGCCTGGTGCGACGGCTCGCGGCCACACCGGCTTTACAGGCTGTGATCGAAGAAGAACT
>CANHBU010000253.1 GCA_947458345.1 Comamonadaceae bacterium | reverse complement strand
GGTTTTGGGTTTCAACAGATTGGTTTGCATGCAGTCTTCCTCTCAATACCCTCGGCTCGTTACACCGATAAGGCCGGGTGAAGAACCCGGGATACGGCGCAGCGCAACCCGGGAATGAAAATTTTTAGCGCGAGTACAACTCAACGATGAGCGACTCGTTGACGTCGGCGGCGAACTCGTCGCGGTCAGGCACCTTCTTAAATGTGCCTTCGGCCTTGTCGATGCTGACCTCCACCCAGCTGGGCATGCCCACCTGCTGAGCCAGTTGCAGCGCTTCAACGATGCGGTTTTGCTTCTTGGACTTTTCGCGCACGGCAACCACATCGCCAACCTTGACCCTATAGGACGGGATGTTGACGCTCTGGCCGTTGACCGTGATGGCCTTGTGCGAAACCAGCTGCCGGGCCTCGGCGCGGGTTGAGCCAAAGCCCATGCGGTAAACCACGTTGTCCAGACGGCTCTCAAGCAGCGAGAGCAGGTTGGCGCCCGTGTTGCCCTTGCGGCGATCAGCCTCTTCAAAGTAGCGGCGGAACTGGCGCTCAAGCACGCCATACATGCGCTTGACCTTCTGCTTCTCGCGCAACTGCAGACCGAAGTCCGAAGTGCGGGCGCCGGAGGTGCGTCCATGCTGGCCAGGCTTAGAGTCAAATTTGGCCTTGTCCCCAATAGCGCGACGAGCGCTCTTGAGGAACAGATCGGTGCCTTCGCGGCGGGATAGTTTGGCCTTAGGGCCCAGATAACGTGCCACTTGATACTTCCTTCAATCATCTGCTGCATCACAGGGATGCAGGAGCCGTCTGGCTGGTTGCCGGGCGGCGGTGGGCTTGGTTTAGAGCCGGCTGGCAGGCAGCACTTGTGCCTTGCGCTGGCCGGGGACTGCGCTCAGATACGGCGACGCTTTTGAGGGCGGCAGCCATTATGCGGCACCGGGGTCACATCGGAAATCGAGTTGATCCGGATACCGAGTGCGCCGAGCGCGCGCACGGACGATTCGCGACCGGGGCCAGGGCCCTTGATCTCGACATCGACGTTCTTGATGCCCTGCTCGATCGCAGCGCGACCGGCGACTTCCGAAGCCACCTGAGCGGCAAACGGCGTCGATTTGCGAGAGCCCTTGAAACCTTGACCACCCGACGATGCCCAGGACAGGGCATTGCCCTGCCGGTCGGTGATGGTGATGATGGTGTTGTTAAAGGAAGCATGGATGTGGGCGATGCCATCGGCCACATTCTTGCGAACCTTCTTGCGCACACGCTGGGCGGCATTGGAGGTAGGTGCTTTTGCCATGTCTTACTTTCGATTATTTTTTCAGAGCCGCAGCGCCTTTGCGCGGACCTTTGCGGGTGCGGGCATTGGTGCGGGTGCGCTGGCCGCGCATCGGCAGACCACGGCGATGACGGAAGCCGCGGTAGCAACCGATGTCCATCAGGCGCTTGATGTTCATCGTGGTCTCGCGGCGCAAATCGCCCTCGATGGTGTACAGCCCGATCTGGTCGCGGATCTTCTCGAGATCGGCGTCGGTCAGATCTTTGACTTTCTTGCTGTAGGCAATGCCACAGGCCTCGCAAATTTTGCGAGCGCGGCTGCGACCAATGCCGAAGATGGCCGTCAGGCCGATTTCGGCATGCTGATGCGGCGGAATATTGATACCAGCGATACGAGCCATAGCGTCCTCTACTTACTCTTTAAATCAACCCTGGCGCTGCTTGTGGCGCGGATCGGTGCAAATCACCCGCACGACACCCTTGCGACGGATGATCTTGCAGTTGCGGCAAATTTTCTTGACCGAAGCTGAAACTCTCATTTTCTTCTCCTAAACACCGGCCGCGCCTCGCGCCTGAGCCTGCTGTTACCGGGAACCCCTGAATTTGGATCAGGTGCCACCCTTGAAATTGGCCTTCTTGAGCAGCGACTCATATTGCTGCGACATCAGGTAGTTTTGCACCTGGGCCATGAAATCCATGGTCACGACCACAATAATCAACAAGGACGTACCGCCGAAATAAAACGGGACGTTGTACTTGAGAATCAAAAACTCGGGCAGCAGACAGACAAAGGTGATGTAGATCGCGCCGGCCAGGGTCAAACGAACCAAAATCTTGTCAATGTAACGTGCGGTCTGGTCGCCTGGCCGAATTCCGGGCACGAAGGCACCGCTTTTCTTCAAGTTATCTGCCGTCTCACGGCTGTTGAAAACCAGCGCCGTGTAGAAAAAACAAAAGAAGATGATCGCCGTGGCATACAGCAACACGTAGATCGGCTGCCCCGGCGCCAGAGTCGAAGCCAGATCCTTGAGCCAGCGCATGCTCTCGCCCGTCGAGAACCAGCCGACCACCGTGGCAGGCAGCAAGATGATGGAAGAGGCGAAGATGGGCGGGATGACACCGGCCATGTTGAGCTTGAGCGGCAGATGCGAAGACTGCCCACCATAGACCTTGTTGCCCACCTGACGACGCGCGTAATTGACCAAGATCTTGCGCTGGCCGCGCTCGACGAACACCACAAAGTACGTGACGGCAGCCACGAGCACCACGATGACCAGCGCCACCAAAATGCTCATCGCACCGGTGCGAACCAACTCAAGCAAGCCGCCCATGGCGCTGGGCAGGCCGGCAGCAATGCCCGCAAAAATGAGAATGGAGATGCCGTTGCCCAGACCGCGCTCAGTGATCTGTTCGCCCAACCACATCAAAAACATGGTTCCAGCCGTCAAACTGACGACCGCCGTCATGCGAAAGCCGAAACCCGGTGCAAGCACCAAACCGGGCGAGCTCTCAAGCGCCACGGCAATGCCCATGGACTGGAAAACAGCCAAACCCAAAGTTCCGTACCGCGTGTACTGCGTGATCTTGCGCCGACCGGCCTCGCCCTCCTTCTTGAGCTGCTCAAACGTCGGCACGACGTAGGTCAACAGCTGCATGATGATGGAGGCTGAGATGTAGGGCATGATGCCCAAGGCAAACACCGTGAAGCGCTCGAGCGCGCCACCGGAGAACATGTTGAACAGGTTCAGGATGCCGCCTTGCTGGCCAAACAGCTGCTGGAGCTGATTGGAGTCGATACCGGGAACGGGGATGTGAGCCCCGATGCGGTAAACCACCAAAGCGAGCAGCAGGAAAATCAGGCGCGCACGCAGATCACCGTACTTGCCGGTTTTTGCCAGGGATGCGGAACGGGTGACCACGCTGCTTTACGGTGTTAAGAGGATACCGTCCGACTCAGGCCAGAGAGCCGCCCGCGGCCTCAATGGCTGCCTTGGCGCCGGCGGTTGCGCCGATGCCATTGAGCTTGACCGCCTTGCTCAGGCTGCCCGATTTGATGACCTTGACCGTCTTGGCCAATTGAGCCACCAAGCCGGCGCTCTTGAGCGCAGAGACATCCACCTCGGCCAAACCGAGCTTATCGAGCGCAGCCAAGGTGACCTCGGCATTAAAGCGCAGCGACTGCGACTTGAAACCACGCTTGGGCAAGCGGCGCTGCAGGGGCATCTGACCGCCCTCGAAGCCGACCTTGTGGTAGCCGCCAGCACGAGACTTTTGGCCTTTGTGACCGCGGCCTGCTGTTTTGCCCAGGCCTGAGCCGATGCCACGGCCGACACGGCGCTTGGCATGCTTGGCGCCCGCACCGGGCTGAATGGTATTGAGTTGCATGGTGACTCGCCTATTAGAGGATCTTGACCAGGTAAGCGATCTTGTTGATCATGCCGCGCACAGCAGGGGTGTCCTCGAGCTCGCTGACGCTGTTGACACGGCGCAGACCCAAGCCGCGCACGGTGTCGCGGTGAGATTGCTTGGTGCCGATCGGGCTGCGTACGAGTTGGACCTTGAGCTTGGTGATGGTCGTCATGGTGTAACCCTTCAGCCGAAGATTTCTTCGACGGACTTACCGCGCTTGGCTGCAATTTCGGCCGGCGTGGTGGACTTGGTCAAGGCGTCCATGGTGGCGCGCACCATGTTGTAGGGGTTGCTCGAACCATGGCTCTTGGCCACGATGTCGGTAATGCCCATCACTTCAAAAATAGCGCGCATCGGGCCGCCGGCAATGATGCCAGTGCCCTTGGGAGCCGGCGTCATCAGTACGGAAGCAGCGCCATGGTGCCCCTGGACGGTGTGGTGAATGGTGCCGCTTCTGCGCGAGACCTTGACCATGTTGCGACGGGCCTCTTCCATGGCTTTTTGCACCGCTGCCGGCACTTCCTTGGATTTACCCTTGCCCATGCCGACCCGGCCATCGCCATCACCGACCACGGTCAGCGCGGCAAAGCCCAGAAT
>CANHBU010000252.1 GCA_947458345.1 Comamonadaceae bacterium | reverse complement strand
TCATCCGTGAGGTCAGTCTGCAAGTCAGAGACGGCGAGTTCATGGTCTTCGTCGGACCTTCGGGTTGCGGCAAGTCGACCATGCTGCGCATGGTCGCTGGCCTAGAGGCCATCAGCTCTGGCGACCTGCTGATTGACGGCGTGCGCGTCAATGAGATCGGCCCGGCTGAACGCGGCGCAGCCATGGTGTTTCAAAACTATGCGCTGTACCCGCACATGACGGTCGAGCAGAACATGTCTTTTGGTTTGCGCATGACCGGCCACCCCAAGGCCGAGATTGCCCAGCGGGTGCAGGAAACGGCGCAGATGCTGCAGCTTGTGCCGCTGCTTCAGCGCTACCCCAAGCAGCTCTCGGGCGGCCAGCGCCAGAGGGTGGCGATCGGGCGGGCCATCGTGCGCAGGCCCAAGCTGTTCTTGTTTGACGAGCCGCTGTCCAACCTGGACGCCGCGCTGCGCGTGCAACTGCGCATCGAGCTGGCCAAGCTGCACCAGCAGCTCAAGACCACGATGATCTACGTCACCCACGATCAGACCGAGGCCATGACCTTGGGCGAGCGCATCGCCGTATTCAACCAGGGCCGCATCGAGCAGCTGGGCTCGCCGGTGGAGCTGTATCAAAAACCGGTCAATCGCTTTGTAGCGGAGTTTTTGGGGTCACCGAAGATCAATGTGATCCCGTATCAGATGCTCGAGGGCGCCCTGCGTATCGGGGGCCAGCCCTTGTCGCTGCAGCCTTGGTGCGACCCCAGCCTGATCGACGTGCTGCGGCGCGGCTGCCTGATGGGGGTGCGTCCGGAGGCATTCTTGCTTGCGCATCAGGGTATGGGTTTGTCTGGTCGGGTTGAGTTTCTCGAGAACTTGGGTGATGTGCGCATCGCCTACGTGCGTGTGGCTGGCCTGGACGAGTTGACCACCGTCAAGTTGGGGCCGCAGGCGCCGGCGGTGGCCCTTGGGGAGGCTGTTGTTCTGTCCCCCCAGACCGGTCAGTTCTTGGTGTTTGATGCGCAGGGCCAGACGCAGTTCTGAGCCTTCGCCGTCTGTTCGATATCCCCGGGAGACAAGATGAAAATTCGTAAGGTGATGGTCTGGCTGCTGCTTTGCGTGCCCGTCATTGGGCTGGCATCGGAGCTCAGGTCGGTGGGGCAGGGCGGCTGGCGGCAGTCTGTGAGCGCCGGCGATAACCCGGTGCCAGAGGCCGCCTTCAGGACTGCAGCGATGAAGGAGCGGGCCGCACCTACCAATCAGTGGTACTCCTCGGTCATGTTCACGCGCTGGTCCGAGGTGCTGCATGCGGTGCCGCTCAGTGCCAAAGCCAGCCCACGCGGACTGGAGGTGGGGTTTCCGCAGAAGTCCATCGTGCCCACCGAGCGCAAGGATGTGGAGGTGGTCTACGCCCACACGCCCGACGTGACCCTGCGCCCCTTGGCCTTTGAACCGCAGGCGGCCTTGCTGGCCGGGCATTCGGACTGGGCAGTCGACATCGCGTTTGAGGCCCAGGATCGCTCCTTGCTGACCACGCTGGCTCACGGCAGTCCCTTCGTGTATGCCCGCCTGAGTCATGGTGATTTGGCCCTCGATTTGGCCGCCGGGCTGACCGCACAGCTGTGGTCGGCCGACGCTCGTGTGCTGCTCATCAGCGGCTCCGGCAAGCTGTTTGCCGCATTTGCGCCCACGGGTGGCCGCTGGCACTCTGCGGCGGGCTCCTGGCACTTGCAACTGCCGCCAGATCGCCGCTATGTCTCTTTGGCCGTTTTGCCCGATCGGCAAGAGGCCACGCTCGCGCAGTTTCTGGCCAATGCCTACAGCCACATCGTCGATACGCGAGCCGATTACCGCGTTGATTCGGCAAGCAGCGAGGTGATCACCCGTTTTTCAGTCAAAACCAAGACCTGGGAAGGCCCCGAGGGCAGTGGCATTTTGGGTTTGTACCCCCACCATTACCACGGCAACCCGACTCTGACTGACCACGGGATCGGCCGGCTCGCCAGCATACGCGGGCCGATTGCCCTCAAAGCCGCTGCCAGCTTTGAGACGCGCCACCGGTACACCGGTTTTGTCCCGTATTGGCCAGGTGTGCGTGACGCGGCCCAAAGCAAGGCGATCTTGGGCAATCTGTCTAAGGAATCCCGAAGGGCGCGTCGCATGATGCTCGAAATCGGCCAGGGGCCCTACTGGCAGGGCAAAGGCTTGCAGCGCATCAGTCAGCTCATGACGGTGGCCGATGTGCAGGGCGATGCCGCCACGCGTGATGAACTGCTGGCCCTGCTCAAAGGCCGGGCCGAGCAATGGTTGTCGGGGCAGAGCAAGCGGACCTACTTTCACTACAGCACCACCCTGGGAACCGTGGTCAGCTATCCGGAGGAATACGACGCCGTCAAGGACATGAACGACCACCACTTCCACTATGGATACTGGATTCGCGCAGCGGCCGATATTGGCTTGCGTGATCCTCAGTGGATCCGCCCTGAGCGCTGGGGTGGCATGATCGATTTGCTGGTGGCCGACATTGCCACCGCCGAACGCGGGCGCAAGGACTTTCCCTATCTGCGCAATTTCGACCCTTATGAAGGCCACTCTTGGGCCTCTGGCAACGCCATGTCACCCGATGGCAACAACCAGGAGTCGTCCTCCGAAGCCATCAATGCCTGGGCTGCGCTCATGGTTTGGGGCGCCTTGCAGGGTCGGCAGGACTTGGTCGACCTTGGCACCTACCTCTACACCACCGAGATCCAGGCGGTCAACCATTACTGGTTCGATATTCACGGGCTGACCTTGCCCAAGGAATACCTCAATGTGGAGGTGAGCATGCTTTTTGGCGGCAAGCTCGCGCACAACACCTGGTGGATTGACGAGCCCCGACAAATTCACGGCATCAATTTGCTGCCGCTGACCGCCTCGTCGACCTACCTGGCCGCCAGTCCCGAGTTCGTGCAAAAGAACATGCAGGCCTTGGACCGCGAGATCCGGATCTACGAAAGCCGTGGCAAGCGGGCCAAACCGCATGACATCTGGCAAGACCTGTTTGCCAAGTACGTGGCACTGGTCGACCCAGCCCAGGGCCGGGCCAGGTGGGATGAGTGGGGTTCGGTCGAGCTCGGCGATACCCGCACCCACGCGCAGCACTGGCTGGCCTTTCTGGGCGAAGTCGGTCCGCCCGACCTGAGCGTGGCGGCCGACACCCGTTTTTATGCCGTGTTCAAGCGGCCCAATCAAGGCAAGACCTACATGGTCTTCAACCCGGGCAAGCAAGCGCAGAGCGTGCGATTTAGCGATGGCACGGTCGTCGAGGCCGCCCCGGGGCGACTCAGCGTCAAACCCTGAAGCTCATCAGGGAAAACGATAGTTGTGAATCGACCTCAGAGGCTTTTTAATCCGTCTTATGAAAGCGTTTTCAGAAAGCGCTTTCAGTGATTCTTGACTTTCTTTCACTTCGTCTGGCTTTTAACAAGGAGACTCTAATGGCCAACCTCAGAATGGGATACATCGGCAAGTCCTTCACCCTGGGCATTCTCGGCATCGTCGGGACCCTGGTGGCGTGCGGTGGTGGCGGTGTGACCAGCACAATCGCGAGCACGACGGCTACGCCGTCCGAACATGTGTTGTTTACCATGGGTTTCCAGCCAACGAGCGATTCGGCCGTCCCCGAGCTGAAATGGAAGACTGCGCAGGGCGGGAAGGTTTATGTTGGGACAGGCAATTCAGCCGGCGGCGCTGGAAACTGGACCTATGGCGGCTGGGGTACTTGGAACCAGTCGGACATCGACGTTAAGGGATGGGTCGGCGTTCAGTTCAATCACCCGACCGCCTTGAATGCGACCGATTACATGTATTACCGAATCACCGGTCGTAATTCAGGCTCCGTTGATGTGTCTGCGACCGACTCCTTGTTGATCACCATGGGCAATGAAAAGATTGGCTCGCAAGCCAACACCCCCACAGAGGTCACCGTGGTCGTCGAAGGCGGTACTGTGACCGGATCAAACTATGCCAACAGCTGCCAGGCCACCCAGACGCTCAGAGGCACCACTCTTGCGGCAAACTACGTGATGCCTTTGTCGGGATTCACCTGCTCCAGCGGATCGATGACCAACCTGAAGTCGGCCGTTGCGCAGGTTGTGATCAAAGTTTTGCCGGGCGGTGCGAACGCGACTGGCGACGCATCGAATGCAGACAACTACACCCTGATCCAACTGGGTTCGGTTGCCTTTTCTAAGAACTCGTTCTGATTTTCTGTTTTAAAGGGTCGAGCGCGGGCAGGGGCGGATAGTCCCTCCC
>CANHBU010000251.1 GCA_947458345.1 Comamonadaceae bacterium | reverse complement strand
TGGGTGAGTCCGCTACGCACCCGATTGCACGACTGCAGGGCGCGCTGGCTTCATTGCTCGTCGTTGCAGGGAGCGATCCTGCGGCCTCCTCGCGCCTTGCCAGCACGCCCCGCAGCCGCACACTCGGGCGCGTTCAACTGCCGGATTTAGGTTGAGCTGAAACACTCAGGCGCTGCCCCGCTCGATCAGCTCAAAGCCCAGATCGAGCTGAGGCTGCTCGGGCGTCTGGCCCTTGATCAGACCGAGCAACATCTGCGCTGCTGCCTCGCCGATGCGCGCGCGCGGCGTGCGAACCGTAGTCAAAGGCGGCAGAGTCTGGTCGCTGCCGGTCAGGTCGTTAAAGCCAACGATGGCCACCTGTTCGGGCACGCGGATGCCCCGGCGCAGTGCGCAAAGCAACGCGCCCTGCGCCAGGTCATCGTTACAAAAGAAAATGGCATCGACCGCTGGGCGCTGTTGCACGATCTGCTCGAACATCTGTCCGCCCAGCGCCAGCGAGGAGGCAGCTGGGTTGAGCCATTCCAGGGTGGGGTCGTAAAGGCCTGCAGCTTGCAAGGCGCGGCGCCAGCCGCTCATGCGTTGCATGACCCGGGCATCGAGTTGGGCGGCGGCAAAAGCGACCCGACGGTAGCCCTTGCGCAGCAGGTGGCCGGTCAGCTCGGCGCCGGCCTGGGCCTGGTCAAAGCCCACGCTGTAGGACAGCAGCGGCCCGCTCGCATCGGCCAGATCCATCAGGTGCACACAAGGCACACCGCTGCCGGCGATCAGTTCTAGGCTGGCCGGGCTGTGGTCGCGACCGGTGATCAAGACTCCTGCGGGCCGGTGCAGCAAAAGCTCGCGCAGCAGCTGCTCTTCTTCTTGTCGGTCATAGTGGGTCACGCCCATCAGCGTCTGGTAGCCCTGGCTGCGCAGCGCCTTTTGCGCAGCTTCGAGCAGGTCAACGAACAGGGTGTTGGACAGCAGCGGGAGCAGCACCGCCACGTGGTCGCTACGGCGCGAGGCCAGAGCTCGGGCCGCCGGGTCGGGCACATAGGCCAGGCGCTGGGCGGCCGCCTGCACCTGGGCGATCAAGTCGGGGGCCACGGCACGCTCTCCACGCAGCGCACGCGAGGCCGTGCTGGTGCTCACCCCGGCGGCGCGGGCCACGTCGCTGAGGGTGATCCGGCCGGTGGTGCGGCGGCCGGGGGGTGAACGGTCAAGGGGCAAGGGTTAGTCCTCAGTGGGGACGACTTCGGGGGTCGCTAGGATAGCGCTGTCCAAGTTCCTTGACGACCCTTGTCCGGCTGATTTTCAGGGGTTTGTCAACGAAAGTCGCGGCAAACAATGCGATTGCCGCAGGCAGCATGGCGCGACTTGCAAAAAACCTGGATAGCGCTGTCCCAATTTTTTCAGGAGCGAGTTCGTGTCCAGACCCGATGTGCTGGCGGTTGCCAAGCTGCACCCCTTTTACCGCCAGGCCCTAGACAGCCTCTACACGGTTCACGACCGCACCCACGAGACCGATCCACAGGCCTTCGCGGCGCTGGCCCCGCGCATCCTGGGCGTGGCCGGCACCGGCGAGGCCCTGGTACCGGGCAGCTTGCTCAAGCAACTGCCGCAGGCGCGCGTGGTGTCGGTTTTTGGCGTCGGCTACGACGGCGTCGATGTGGCCACTGCGATCGAGCAAGGCATCCCGGTGACCCACACGCCAGGGGTGCTCACCGACGACGTAGCCGACCTGGCCATGGGTCTGGTGCTGGCCGTGGGCCGGCAGATCGCTCTGGCCGACCAGTTCGTGCGCGCCGGGCGCTGGCCCGAAGGCCCACTGCCGCTGGGCCGCAAGGTGTCGGGGGCGCGCATGGGCATCGTGGGCATGGGCCGCATCGGCCAGGCCATCGCGCAGCGGGCGCAGGCCTTTGGCATGTCGATTGCCTACACCTCCCGCTCGCCCAAGAGCGATTTGCCCCACCCCTACTTCCCCGACGCCGCCAGTCTGGCCAGCCAGAGCGATTTCTTGGTGGTCATCACGCCCGGCGGCGCAGGCACGCGCCATCTGATCAACGCCCAGGTGCTCAAAGCCCTGGGGCCGCAAGGCTTTTTGATCAATGTGGCCCGCGGCAGCGTGGTCGACGAACAGGCCCTGATCGAGGCTCTTGCCCAAGGCACCATCGCCGGTGCCGGGCTCGATGTGTTTGCCGACGAGCCGCGCGTGCCCTCGGCCCTGTGGACCATGCCGCAGGTGGTGCTGACCCCGCACATGGCCAGTGCGACCGCGCAGACCCGTCAGGCCATGGCCGACCTGGCCTTTGCCAATATGCGCGCGGCCCTTGAAGGCCAGCCGCTGCTCACGCCGGTGCCCGAATGGACGGCCGCCCGTGCACGCTGACATGAGCGATTCAAACGCGCCCCTGCGCCTGATCATTATGGGCGTCTCGGGCAGCGGCAAGTCCACGCTCAGCCTGGCGCTGGGCGAGCGACTGGGTTTACAGGTGACCGATGGTGACGACCTGCACCTGCCCGAAAGCGTGGCCAAGATGCGGGCCGGCATTGCCCTGCAAGATGCCGACCGCTGGCCCTGGCTCGATCGCATCGGCGCCTACTTGGCAGCAAGCAGCTCGCCGGGTCGGGTGGTAGCCTGCTCTGCCCTGAGGCGCGCCTACCGCGACCGCATTCGCGCGCAGGCCGGTGCGGTTCGTTTTGTGTTTCTTGAGGGCCACTTCGAGCTGATCAGCCAGCGCATGGCGCGCCGGGCCGGCCACTACATGCAGCCGCAGATGCTCGAGAGCCAATTTCGCACGCTCGAGCGTCCCACCGCTGACGAGACCGATGTGATCACCCTGACCATCACCGAGCCGGTGAACCAATTGGTCGACGAGGCGATTTCGGCTTTGCCGATCCATCGCAGCTTGCCAGCCAGCCTTTGAATCGAATCAAACAAGGAACCCGATGTTCATCCGATGCGCGTTTTTTCAAGGGCAGGTGCGGCCCGGCCAGGAGCAGGCCTTTAACCAATACATCCGTGAAAAGCTGGTGCCGCTATGGACCCGCTTTCCAGGAGCGCAAGAGGTGCGTGTTCTCAGGCAGGTCGAGAGCGACGTGAGCCAGCCACACTTTGGCATGGTGCTGTCGGTGCGCTACCCGACGCGCGAATCTATCGAGTTGGCCCTGGCCTCGCCGGTGCGCCTAGAAAGCCGCGAGGTGTCCAAGGCGCTGATCGCCATGTTCGATGGCACCGTGTTTCACACCGTCTTCAGTGCGGACGAATACGCACTGCCCACCGATTGATTTTTCCAACCATTTCTAACCAGGAGACTCCCATGAAACTTTCCCGCATCTTGCTTGCCTGCCTCATGACCGCCGTCGGCTCCAGCGCCATGGCCACCAAGTTCAATCTGAAAATGGGCCACGCGGTCAACACCACCGACGGCCAGCATGCCGCCGCCATGAAGCTGGCCGAATTGGTCAAGCAGCGCACCAACGGCGACGTTGAGATCACCATCTTCCCGGCCAACCAGCTGGGCAACGACGCGGCCATGATCAACGGCACCCGCGGCGGCACGATCGACATCGTCTCCAGCGGTGCCTCCAACTTCAACGGCATCGTGCCCAACACGGCCGCCATGGAGCTGCCTTTTGTGTTCCGCAGCGCCCAGCATGCCTACAACGTGCTCGACGGCGCAGTCGGAACCGGCGTGCTCAACGAACTGGCGCCACACGGCCTCAAAGGTCTGGCCTACTGGGAAAACGGCTGGCGCGCCTTCACCAACAACAAGCGCCCCGTCAACAAGCCCGAAGACCTCAAGGGCCTGAAGATCCGCTCCACACCCAATCCTTATCACATTCAGGCCTTCAGGCTGCTGGGCATGAACCCCTCGCCCATGCCGATCGCGGAGCTCTACACCGCCCTGGAAACCGGCACCTTCGATGCCCAGGAGCACCCGATCAACGTGACCTGGTCGTCCAAGTTCTACGAGGTGCAAAAGCACCTGACGGTGAGCAACCATGTCTACTCGCCACTGGTGGTGGCGATGAACAAGGCCAAGTTTGACAGCCTGCCAGCCAATATTCAGAAGATCATCGTGGATGCGGCCCGCGAGGCCGCCACGTTCCAGCGCAATCTGAACGCACAGAACGCGGGCAAGGTGATCGCCGACCTTAAGAAGTCGGGCATGCAGGTCATTGAAAACGTGGACATGGCCCCCTTCCAGAAGATCGTCTCGGCCGAAATCGCCAAGACCTTTGGCGAAAAGAGCGGCCCAGCCCTGCTCAAGGCCATTGCAGACACCAAGTGAGGCACTGAGAGCAAACGACCCCTCGAGCGAGG
>CANHBU010000250.1 GCA_947458345.1 Comamonadaceae bacterium | reverse complement strand
GCCCTCGTTGATGTTGACCAGCAACTGCTGCACCTTGAGCGTCAGGCTGTCGATGCCCACCACCTGCGCGCTGCCTGCGCGCGCCTGCAAGCTCGTGAAGTTGCGCTTGGCATCGTCCGGATCGCTGATGAGCGCCAAACCAAAGTCCACATCGCCCAGGCTCAGACCAATCTGGTCGGCCTCGCCGGCGCGCACACCGGCAAAGGCCTGTACGTCGCTTCCGCCAATGGTCACCAAGTCGGCCTCTTTGATCACCGTGCCGTCCGACAGCGTCACCTCTTGGCTGCGGCTCTCCACCGCAAAATTGCCTGTCACGCTGAAGAAGCCAAACAGGTCGATATCGAGCGTGCCCGCAGCCTTGATGATCGCGCCTTCAGCGCCGTCCATCGTCAGCGTCAGCGTCGTCGTTGCGCTGGTGGGCACGCTCAGCTGCGTGTTGCGCGCATCGGCCGCATCGCTGGTGGATGCCGTCAGCGCATAGTCAACCACCCGGTCGCCCGCCTTGCCCGCGCGGTTGATCATGACCGTGATGTCGCTGGCCGAGGCCGTGACTCCGTCGATCCCCTCAAACGACAGCGAGCCGGCCGTCGCCTGCAAGCTCGTCCAGCTGCGCGCTGCATCGGCACGCGAGGACAGCAGCGCCAGACCAAACTGCGCATCGCTCAGCTTGAGTCCGAGCTGCTCATCGGTGCCCCCGTCAACGCCCACGAACCCGTCGATATCGCGACCGCCCACCAGCAGCGCATCGGTCACCACCGACTCACCGCCAGCGAGCTTGACCGTACGCGTCGATGACTCGAACGCCACGTGGCCATCAAGGCTGACAAAGCCAAACAGATCGAGCTGCACATGGCCGGCCGCACGCGTGAGTTCGCCCAAAGCGCCATCGGCATCGAGCACCAAGGTCTCTTCGTCGCTTCCCGTGCGAACTTCAAGCTGCTCGGCGCTGTAGTCCACGACCAGGTCAGGCTTGCCACCGGTGCCTGCAACGCCCCGGTTGATCTCCACCATCAGCTCGGTGGCACCCACCTGCACACCCTCAAAGCCGGCAAAGGACACACCATCGGCCGTGGCCTTGACGGTCGTGAATTCGCGCGCCTTGGCCGTGCTGCCCTCGGCCAGGCGCTCGGTGATCAGGGCCACCCCAAAGTCAACTCCAGACAGGACCAGCCCGATGCGCTCGTCGCTGCCGCCGTTGATGCCCGCAAACGCATCCAGACCGCTGCCGCCCAAAGTCAGCAGATCGGCCTCGATCTGCGTGGGCGCCCGGGCCTTGGCTGGATCGTCCGAAACCACCCCATCGTTGAGCGTAAAGCTCGCATCGCGTCGCTCCAGCGCGAGCTGACCGCTGAGCTGCAAGAAGCCAAAAGCGTCCACCGTCAGAAGGCCGGCGGCGCGCGTGAGCTCGCCGTCAGAGCCATCCATCGTCATCTCGATGTCGCTGCTCAAGCCCGTGCGCACCGTCAGCGCCGTCACGCGTTCGCTGTCTTCATCGCCCGGATCGCTTAGCCCGAAGTCAACCACTTCATCGCCAGGCTTGCCCGCACGGTTGACCTCCAGCAGCAGGTCTTGTCCCCGGATCTCCAGCCCGTCCACGCCCACCAAAGCCGCGCTGCCCGCACGCGCCTGCAAAGCCGTCCAGCTGCGCTTTTCATCGAGCACATCGCTGTAAAGCGCCAGCGCAAAGTCCACCCCACCGAGCTGCAGACCGAGGGCATCGTCCGTGCCCCCGCCCGTGCCCACAAAAGCGTCGATGTCATGTCCGCCCAGCGTGAGCAGCTGCGCCTCGGTCTTGCTGCCACCTGCCAGCTTGAGCTCGTGCACCTCGCTGGCCTTGTCCAGGGCAAACTCGCCACTGATTTGCACAAAGCCAAACACGTCAATATCGAGCTCGCCCGAGACCTGCAGCAACTGGCCGCGCGCACCGTCCATCTCCAGCGTCATCGTCGAGGCTGGGCCGGTGCGCACCGACAGTTCTGTGTTGCGCTTGTCGGCCGCATCGCTCGTCGACTCGGTCAGCGCATAGTCCACCACCGAGTTGTCCCAAGCCGCCCGGTTGACATTGACTGCCACCGAATCGGCAGCCACCGTCAAACCTTCCACACCGACAAACGAGGCCCCACCCGTGGCCTGCGCGCTGCGCCACACTCGCGCCACCTTGCCGTCTTTGACCTGCTGCTCGCTCAGCGTCTCGGTGTGGACGGCCACTGCAAAGTCCACGCCACTGAGCACCAGGCCCAGCGCATTGGCCTGACCCCCGTTGATCCCGGCAAAGGCATCGACCCCGCTGCCGCCGATCAGCAACTGCTCGACCGCCACAGGCTCGGCCGACTCGTCCTCATCGGGCGTGCCCTTGAGGTCGGCCAAGGTGACCTGCGAGTCGATCTTGTCAATCGCAAAACCGCCGCTGACCTGGAAAAATCCCGCCAAATCGATCGCCAAATTGCCCGATGCGCGCGTCAGCTCGCCCAGACTGCCATCCATTTGCAATGTCACGCTAGAAGGCTCGGCGCTCGTACCCGTCGAGACCGCCAGATTCTTGGCCGCAAAGTCCACCAAACTGCCGTCGCCCTCATCGCCGCGGTTGACTTCAAGGGCAATCGTGTCGGCCGCAATCGTGATGTCGTCCAGCCCCACCACGGACACCTCGTCCGCAGTGGCCTGCAGCGCCATCCAGCTGCGCGCCGTCTTGTTGGCCTTAACCTGCTCGTCGGTCAGTTTCTCGCCCAGCAGCGCCAGACCGAACTCCACGCCGCCCAGACTCAGACCCGTTGCTCCCTCAAGCAGCTCCCCGTTCTCGTCGTAACCACCGCCCACCCCAGCGAAGGCCTGCAGCCCACTGCCACCCACACTGAGCATCTCGACCGACACTTGCGTGGCCGGCTTCGTGTCCGTCCCATCGCTCAAGCGAAGCGACTGCACGCTCTTCTCAAAATTCAGTGCCCCTCGCAGAGACACAAAACCCGCCACATCCAGCGTCACATTGCCGCTGGCTCGCGTCAGCTCACCGAGCTCGCCATCGAGCGTGAGCGTCTGACTCGTCTGGGGTCCGGTGGGAACGGCCAGCGTGGTGTTGCGCGCAGTCGGCGCGTCGGTGGTGATCGCCGTCAGGCCATAGTCGACCACCGAGCCATCGCTCGCAGCACGGTTGACCTCGAGCGCGAGTGTGTCAACCTCGAGCGTCAGGGCGTCAATGCCGCCGAAGGTGGCAGTGCCAACGGTGGCCTGCGCCGTGGTCCAGGAGCGTGCCTCGGGCGCATTGGCCCCAGCTGCAATCTGCTCGGTCAACAAAGCCAGACCGAAGCCCACACCGCCAAGGCTCAGTCCGACGTCGCCGGCGCCCACAAACGCACTCAGATTGACGCCGCCAATAAGGAGCATGTCCACGCCCACCGGGGCAGTGGCCTCATTGACATCGGCCGTTTGCGGATTGTCGGCAACACCGGCCAGGCGAACCGAACCCTGCCTGCGTTCAAAGCCAAGGCTGCCCTGCAGACGCGCGAAGCCAAAAAGGTCAATCGTGATGTTGCCGCTGGCTCTTGTGACTTCGCCCAGGCTCGCAGCCAGGTCCAGCGTGATCGTGCTGGGGTTGGCCACCGTGCCGGTTTGAACCACTTGGTTCTGCGCGTTGTAGTCGACCAGGGTGTTGTCGGCAGCCTTGCGGGTGATCTCGACGCTGATCGCGCTGGCATCGACGGTCAGACCCGAGACGCCCACAAAGCTCGCACCGGTCGCAGAAGCTTTGACGGCTGTCCACTCTCTAGCCGTCTGGCCTTGGGCAGGCGTCTTCTCGGTCTGAATCGCCACCGCGAAGTTCACGCCGGTCAGGTTCAAGCCGGTCGGGTCGGCACTGCCGCCATTGATACCGGCAAAGGCGCTCAGGCCACTGCCGCCGATGGTCAGCTGCTCAACCGTGACCGGGTTGGTCGATTCGTTGACGTTGGGCGTGCTCGCAAGATCGCCCAGCTTGACCGTGCCCGTGCTGCGGCTCAGGGCCAGTGCGCCAGATACGCGGAAGAAGCCGAAGGCATCGATCGTGATGTTGCCGCTGGCTCTTGTCACCTCACCCAAGGATGCAGCCAGATCCAGCGTGATCGTGCTGGGGTTGGCCACGGTGCCGGTCTGAACCACCTGGTTTTGCGCGTTGTAGTCGACCCAGGTGTTGTAGGTAGCCTTGCGCGTGATCTAGACGCTGATCGCGCTGGCATCGACGGTCAGACCCGCAACGCCGACGAAGTTGGCGCCAGTGGCCGAGGCTTTGACGGCTGTCCACTCTCTAGCCGTCTGGCCTTGGGCAGGCGTCT
>CANHBU010000249.1 GCA_947458345.1 Comamonadaceae bacterium | reverse complement strand
TGGCCAGTGCAACGATGCTGCCGGTGATCATGGACATGAAGATCGCTTGGGTTGAGTGAACAGGCGGGCGGGGGGCCGCAGACCCACGCCTGATACAGCCCTCAATTCTACTGGGCCTGCAGCCCGTACAAAGCCCTGAAGGCGCTCAGGTTGGGCTTAGGGTGGGCTCGGGTCAAGCCGGGGCGCACGGTCGGGCGGATCGAGCGGGCGCAGCGCGGCGATGCGCTGCAAGAAACGCGTCGGCCGCCCTTGGCGGTCGCTCTCATGGCCATCTTCGTAGGCGACCACGCGCAAGCCGGTGCAGGCCGCAAGCAACTCGCCCGGTCGCAGCAGGAAGTCGTCGCGCGAGGGCTTGCCCACCGTCTCCTGGCCGCGCGCGAAGGTTTCGTAGATCAGCGCCCCGCCGGGAGCCACGCTGGCCACCAAAGTCGGCAGCAAATCGCGCCAAAGGTAGTTCGTTACGACGACGGCGGCAAAGCGCTGGCCCGGCAGGGGCCAGGGGCCGCCCTCAATGTCCGCCAACACGCTTTGGCAATGCTCCACTGGCAGACCGACCGCGGCCAGCGCTGCGCTCGAGCGGTCGATGCCCACGACCGGGTGACCGCGTCCGGCAAACCAGCGCAGATGTCGGCCCTGGCCGCAGGCCACATCAAGCACGGTTTGCCCGGCTGGCACCAGGTGCGACCAGCGTTGCACCCAGGCACTGGCCGCTTCGGTTTCGCACAGTTTGGGGCTCGACATGACAGATTGGAGGCGCTTGTGGACCGGCTTAGAAGCAGGCCCAGATCTGCTCGGCCAGCATGACCATAAAGGACGGCTGCAGGTACAAGCTGAGCACGCCCAGGCTCAGGGCGGTGCAGGCAGCCCACAGGCTCAGGCGCTGGATCAGGGCTTTGGACATGGCGGGGTTGTTCAGGCTTGCACCGCTTGCGGTTTGCGCTCGATCGGTCCCTCGCGCATGGGCAGGTTGATCAGGGCTGCAAACACGCCCAGGCCGATAGCGATGTACCAAACCACATCGTAGCTTCCCGTGCGATCGTGCAGGTAGCCGCCCAGCCAGACGCCGAGGAAGGAGCCGATCTGGTGGCTGAAAAATACCGAGCCGCCGAGCATCGAGAGGTATTTGACGCCGAACATGTGGGCCACCGTGGCATTGGTCACCGGCACCGTCGACAGCCACAGCAGGCCCATCACGGATGCAAAGACGTACACGCTCAGCGGCGTCAGCGGCGCAATCAGAAAGCCGGCGATGGCCACAGAGCGCGCCAAATAGATGCCCGCCAGAATCAACTTCTTGGAGTGCTTTTGCGCCAGCGAGCCGGCCATGTAGGTGCCCAAAATATTGAACAGGCCGATCAGGGCCAGCGCTGTGCTGGCCACGCTGGGCTCCATGCCGGCGTCTTTGAGGTAGCTGGGCATGTGGATGCCGATAAAAACCACGTGAAAGCCACAGACAAAATAGCCGGCGGTCAGCAGCTGAAAGCTGGGGTAGCGCAGCGCCTCGCTCAAGGCCTGCGCGATGGTTTGCTCGTTTTGGCCGGCTGGCGGCGCCGCGCTTTCGTTGAGGCCGCGCGCCAACGGCAGCATCAGCAGGCAGGCCCCGGCCAGCACCAGCAAGGCGCTTTGCCAGCCCCAGTGACTGATCATCCAGCCTTCGATGGGCACCATCAGGAACTGCCCGAAGGAGCCGGCCGCGCCGACCACGCCCATGGCCCAGGCCCGCTTGTCGGCCGGCAGGTTGCGGCCGATCACGCCGTAGACCACAGCGTAGGTGGTGCCGGCCTGCGCTGCGCCGATCAGCACACCGGCGGCCAGCGTGAACTGCCAGCTTTGGCTGGCCAGCGCCATACCGCTGAGCCCGAGCAGATACAGCAGGCCGCCGGCCATCACGACCCGCATGGCGCCCAGCCGGTCGGCGGCCATGCCCGCAAAAATGCCCAGCAGCCCCCAGCACAGGTTTTGTACGGCGATGGCCAGTGAAAAGGTCTCGCGGCTCCAGCCGTGGGTCTGGGTAATCGGCAGCAGCCACAGGCCAAAGCCGTGGCGCACACCCATGGACAAGGTCACGATCAGCGCGCTGCACAGCAGCACCTGATGCATCGGCAGCATCGTCGGCGGTGGATGGGAGGACATCCCTGAACTGTACCGCCCCGGCATCGCAAGCCCGCTCGCCCGCTTTGTTTGAGTCGACTGGGTCGCGGTTAAACTGTATGAATATCCAGTAAAGAGTGCCCGGCGCACTACAATCGCGCCACTTTTGCGCTGCCCCCATGACTGTCAAGCCACCCACCGATTACTCTGAAAGCTCGATCCGCGTGCTCAAGGGGCTCGAGCCCGTCAAACAGCGGCCGGGCATGTACACCCGCACCGACAACCCGCTGCACATCGTGCAGGAGGTGATCGACAACGCTGCCGACGAGGCGCTCGCAGGCCACGGCAAGAAGATCCGCGTGACTTTGCACACCGATGGCTCGGTCAGTGTCGAGGACGACGGTCGGGGCATACCTTTTGGGCTGCACCCGCAGGAAAAGGCGCCGGTGATCGAACTCGTTTTCACCCGCCTGCACGCTGGCGGCAAGTTTGACAAGGGCCAGGGCGGCGCTTACAGCTTTTCTGGCGGCCTGCACGGTGTGGGCGTGAGTGTGACCAATGCCCTGGCCAAGCGGCTCGAGGTGAGCAGCCACCGCGACGGCCAGGTCGCCCGCTTGGTTTTCTCCGGCGGCGATGTGGTGGAAAAGTTGCATCTGCGCAAGGCTCTGGAGGGCGATCGCAAGCAGGGCACGAGCGTGCGCGTGTGGCCTGAGGCGCGCTATTTCGATGCGGCCGCGCTGCCTCTGCCTGAGTTGGTGCATTTGCTGCGCAGCAAGGCCGTGCTCATGCCGGGTGTGAGCGTGAGCTTGCTGCAGGAAAAAACGCGCGAGACGCAAACCTGGCTCTACAAGGGCGGCTTGCGCGACTACCTGATGCAGACCCTTGGCGCCGATCCGGTGATTCCCCTGTTTGAGGCGCAGGGCTATGCCGACGCCGGCCACGAGAGCTTTGCCGAAGGCGAGGGCGCGCAGTGGGCGGTGGCCTTCACCGAAGACGGTCACAGTGTGCGCGAGAGCTATGTCAACCTGATTCCCACCACCGCCGGCGGCACCCATGAAAGCGGCCTGCGCGACGGCCTGTTTCAGGCTGTCAAGGGCTTTATCGATCTGCACGCCTTGCTGCCCAAGGGCGTCAAGCTCATGCCCGAGGACGTGTTCGCGCGGGCCAGCTATGTGCTGTCGGCCAAGGTGCTCGACCCGCAGTTCCAGGGGCAGGTCAAGGAGCGGCTCAATTCGCGCGATGCGGTGCGGCTGGTGTCGGGCTATGTGAGACCGGCTCTGGAGCTGTGGCTCAACCAGCATGTCGATTACGGTCGCAAGCTCGCCGAGCTGGCCATCAAGGCGGCGCAGACGCGACAGCGCGCCGGCCAAAAGGTCGAGAAACGCAAGGGCTCGGGCGTGGCGGTGCTGCCGGGCAAGCTCACCGATTGTGAAAGCCGCGATCTGGCGCTCAATGAAGTTTTCCTGGTCGAGGGTGATTCGGCCGGTGGCAGCGCCAAAATGGGGCGCAACAAGGAAACCCAGGCCATCTTGCCGCTGCGCGGCAAGGTGCTCAACACCTGGGAGGTCGAGCGCGACCGGCTGTTTGCCAACACCGAAATCCATGACATTTCGGTGGCCATCGGCGTCGATCCGCACGGGCCTGGCGACGAACCGGACCTGGGCGGCCTGCGCTACGGCAAGGTCTGCATTTTGTCGGATGCCGATGTGGACGGCTCGCACATTCAGGTGCTGCTGCTGACTTTGTTTTTTCGCCATTTCCCCAAGCTCATCGAGCGCGGCCATGTGTTCGTTGCGCGCCCTCCGCTGTTTCGGGTCGACGCGCCGGCGCGCGGCAAGAAGCCGGCGGCCAAGATGTACGCGCTCGACGAGGGCGAGCTCACCGCCATCTTGGACAAGCTGCGCAAGGACGGCGTGCGCGAGGGCGCCTGGAGCATCAGCCGCTTTAAGGGGCTGGGCGAGATGAACGCCGAGCAGCTCTGGGAAACCACCCTCAACCCGGACACTCGCCGCCTGATGCCCGTGGCGCTGGGCGCGCTCGATTTTCTGCAGACCGAGCAGCTGATTGCCAAGCTCATGGGCAAGGGCGAGGCTGCCGCCCGCCGTGAGCTGATGGAGCTGCACGGCGACAGCGTAGAAGTCGACATCTGAGATGACACGGCTCAACCGGATCTTGCTGGTCTTTGTCCTGGCCCTGGCCTGCGCGGCAGGGGTTCGGGCCGAAAT
>CANHBU010000248.1 GCA_947458345.1 Comamonadaceae bacterium | reverse complement strand
GCCAGCACCTCGTCCGGCAGCACCTCGTCCGGCAGCACCTCGTCCGGCAGCACCTCGTCCGGCATCAGTGCGACGGTCATCAAAGGCTCGGTCAGCAGCGGCACTGGCAGTAGCGCGCCGCTTGGCCCCCCTGTTTCAGCACGCCCACCGGTTGGCGATTCGGGCCAGGCGCTGGTCTCAGACGCTGTATCGGTTCCTGCCGTGCCTTTGCAGGCCGAGGTCTGCCCTGAGCCCACGCCGGTGGTCGCAAGGCCCGATGCGCCGCAGGCTCTGGGCGCCTTGTGGGCGAACTCGGTGCAGGAGCTTCTCGGCGGTGAGCGGGTGGTCGCGCTCGCGCGCGAGTTGGCTGTGCAGTCGCAACTGGTGGAGCAAGACGGGGCGGTCTGGACCCTGCGTGTCGAGAGCCAGGCGCTGCAGCATGCCGGCGCCAGCGAGCAATTGCTGCAAGCCTTGCGCACGATCGGCTCGCAGCAGCCCGAGCGCCTGCGGGTCGAGGTGGGCGAGGTCACTGACTCCCATGCCAAACGTCTGGCGCAGCAGCGAGCGCTGCGCCAGCAGCAAGCCGAGCAGATCATTGCGAGCGACCCTTTTGTGCAGCACATGATCGATCAATGGGGCGCGCGGATTGTGGCGGGCAGTGTCAAGCCGTGGTCCCAGACCGTATGATGGCGGCGAGGGCCGTCGGTTTTCGCGCCCCGGGTGGCGGCCGTTGCCGCACTGAGGCAGGCCAGATGATTTTTTTCGGCGCCGCTGCGGTGGCGGCGCCGCAACCGCAAGGACGATAGACATGTTCAACAAGGGACAACTGGCAGGCCTGATGAAGCAGGCTCAAGCCATGCAGGACAACCTCAAAAAGGCCCAGGACGAATTGGGACACGTTGAGGTGACCGGCGAGTCCGGCTCGGGCCTGGTCAAAGTCACGATGACCTGCAAGCATGAGGTGCGTCGGGTCCAGATTGCCCCTTCACTGCTGGCCGATGACAAGGACATGCTCGAAGATCTGGTGGCCGCCGCTTTCAATGCAGCTTGGCGCAAAGCCGAAGACACCAGCCAGGAAAAAATGGGCAAACTCACCTCCGGTATGCCTGGCCTGCCTGGCGGGATGAAGCTTCCCTTCTGATGGGCGGCGTGGTGCTGCACGATCTGGCCTGCACGTGGCGCTGGGGCCATGGCTGAGGGCAAGTCGCTGCAGGCGCTGCAGCAGGCCCTAGGGCGTCTGCCTGGCGTGGGTTCCAAGTCGGCGGCACGCATGGCTTTTCACATGCTGCAGCACGACCGAGCCGGCGGCCTGCAGCGGGCGCAGGCCTTGCAACAGGCGGTCGAGCGCATTTGTCACTGCCAGCTGTGCAACACCTTGAGCGAGCAGGCAATTTGTGCAACCTGCCAAGACGGACAGCGCGACCGCAGCAAGCTGTGCGTGGTTGAGACGCCGGCCGATCAGGCGGCGATGGAGCGGACCCAAGCTTACCGCGGACTGTATTTCGTGCTGATGGGCAAGCTCAGCCCGCTCGACGGCATCGGCCCGCAGGAGATCGGGCTTCAGCGTCTGTTTGAGCGGGTGGCGCCGCGGCAGGGCCCTGAGCAGGAGCCCGGCTCGGCGGAGCGGCCCGTGGTGCAAGAGGTGATCCTGGCGACCAATTTCACGGCCGAAGGCGAGGCGACCGCCCATGTGATCGCCCAGGGCCTCAAAAGCCGGGGGGTGCAGGTCACCCGCCTGGCCCGTGGCGTGCCGGTGGGCAGTGAACTCGAGTATGTCGACCTCGGAACCATTGCGCACGCCTTGCTGGATCGGCGTTGACCCGACGCAATACCCGCAAGAAACCGCAAGATCCCACAAGAATCCACGAGAACCCTCATGATCCCATCGTTTACCCTGGCCCACTGGATGATCCTGGTCGCCGCTTTGTTGCCCATCGTCTGCGCAGGCATCGCCAAGTCCGGTCTCATGAATACACCGCGCAGCCAGGGTGGCTACGACAACCACGACCCGCGTGCCTGGCTGGCCCGGCAGGGTGATTGGCGCGCCAGGGCCAACTATGCGCAGAGCAACAGCTTCGAAGCTCTGCCTTTTTTCTTTGCGGCGGTCCTGGCGGCCCAACACCTGCAAGCCAATGCCTTGACGCTGGACCTGCTGGCGCTGGCTTTTGTGCTGCTGCGCCTGGCCTACATTTACTGCTACATCGCCGACAAGGCGGGTCTGCGCAGCTTGGCCTGGAGTCTGGCTTTCGTCGTCAATGTGGCGATTTTGTTCATCGGCTTTCGCTGAGCCCTGCGCGCTCGGCTTGCCGCTGCGACCTCGGCGGCTTTGGGTGAAAACCCGCACGGGATGATCCCGATGCGCGCCGTGCGGACCGCTTTTATGCTGGGGGTCTAAAGCCGCACCACCCCTTGTCCCATGGACTTTTCCCGCATCAATCGCCGCCGCGTACTGGCCGCAGCCGCGATGGCCGCCAGCGCGCTTGCTGGCCCCAGCGCAGCGGCTCCCCGCGTTGAAAAGGGCAAGGTGCATTTGGTGGTTGGCGGCCAGACCTTGTTGCACCACCTGCCGCTGGTGCTGGCCGACCAACTCGGTTACTTTCGCAGCGAGGGTCTCAGCGTTGAGATCACCGACGCCGGCAGTCCGGCGCGAGCCCTGCAATTGATCGCCGATGGCGGCTTCGACGTTTGTGCTGGGCCTTACGAACACACGCTGGTGTTGCAAGGTCGCGGTCACTTGCATCAGGCTTTCGTGGTTCAAGCGCGTACGCCGCAAGTCGCCTTTGGTCTGTCTATGCGCGGGGGCGTGCGCGAGATATCTGACCTGCGCGGCAAGCGCATCGGCCTGGCGCAGTCTGCCACGGTCGACGCCATGGTGGCCACGCAGGTGCTGGCCCGCGCCGGTGTGCGCCTCGATGAAGTCAGCCTGATTGAACTGGGCCCTTCCACTTCAGCAGCTTCGGCCGTTCGAGGCGGGGTTGTCGATGCGCTGAGTCATTTTGATCCGGTGATGACCATGCTCGAGCAAAGGGGCGAGGTCAAGATTCTTGCCGACACCCGCACGACCCGCGGCACGCTCGAGCTTTTTGGCGCCCTGTTGCCTTCGTCGTGCCTGCATGCCACGGCAGAATTCGTGCAAAAAAACCCGGCCATCTGTCAGGCCCTGTCCCACGCCGTGGTGCACGCGCTCAAGTGGCTGCAGACGGCTGGCCCGGGTGATTTGATCAAGACCGTGCCGGACCACTATTTTCAAGGCGATCGTGCTCTGTACCTGGCTTCCTTCATGAAGGTGCGCGGCTCGATGTCGCCCGATGGCCTGATGCCAGCCGATGGCGCACAGGCGGCGCTGCAGGCCTTGCTGTCGCTCAATCCGTCTTTGCGGGTCGACCGCGCCGGCCTGATGCGCAGCTACACCAACGAGTTTGCCCGCAAGGCCAAGGACCGGTTCAAGGCCTGAGTCTGCCCTTGCCACCGTTCGACGCCACGGGCCCTCTGCCGGGGCTCAACGCTTGGGATCGGCTTTTCGCCCGCCTTGGGTCGGCTTGCGTGCTGGGGCGCTCGCACGCTTGCCCGTCTGCTTGGCCTTTGCCTGGGGTTTGGCAGCGGCTGCGCGGGCCGTGTTGCCGCCCGCCCTGGGCGGCAGGTAGAGCACGACCGTCTCGCCGGCGCGAAAGCTCGCACTGGCGGCGACCTTGTTCCACTGGGCTAGGTTTTCTTCGCTGATTTTGTGGCGACGTGCAATCAGGGCGACGGTATCGCCCTTGCGGGCCTTGATTGTGGTTCGACGGGCGCTCGGTTCGGGCGCCAGGGCCAAACTGGCATGCTCGGCCAGATGGTCTGAAACGTCATGCTGCACATGGGCCGGTCGCGGAATGACCAAGGTCGATCCTGCCTTGATCAGCATCCGCGGCGGGATGCTGTTGATGCTGCGCAACTCGGCCTCGCTCATGCCCGAGCGCTTGGCCGCTTCGGCAACGCTCAGGGTCGCCGGCACGCTCCAGGCGGTCCAACTGGCCAGACGGCCTGCTCGGTAGGCCTCCAGATTGCGCTTGAAGACTTCGGCGTTCTCCCAGGGCAGCAAGATTTTGCCCGTGCCGGCGGCCACAATGACGGGGCGGTTGGCCGACGGGTTGAGCGCCCTGAAGTCCTCCAACCGCATGTCGGCCAACTGCGCCGCCAGCGCGACGTCGATGTCGCGCCGAATTTCGACATCCTGAAAGTAGGGGTGGTTGTCAATGGCTGGCAGTTCGATGCGAAAGTCATCCGGCGCTGCCACGACGTTTTTGAGCGCCAGTAGTTTTGGCACGTAGTTGCGCGTCTCGTTGGGCATGCTCAGGTCTTCG
>CANHBU010000247.1 GCA_947458345.1 Comamonadaceae bacterium | reverse complement strand
GGCGTTCTCGTTGTCGTTACGTACTCGGGATAGCCCAATTCCTTGGCGGTGGGGATCTCGGGGTAGTCCGGATGGCGAATGTCGCCAGTGACGGCCAGAGCCCGCAGCTTGCCCGACCTGACCTGCGGCATGGCGGCGATCAGGTCGCTGACAGCCCAGTCGATCTGGTTGCCCAAAAGGGCCAAAAAGACCTCGGGCGCCCCCCGATAGGGCACATTGACATGGTGGGTCTTGGTCAGGGCGCCGAACCATTCGGCCGACAAATGAAAGCCGGCGGTGTAGCTGCCCACATTGAGTTTTTTCTGACTGTCTCTTCCCGCCTGCACAAATTCAGACAGCGTCTTCAGACGGGGGTTGGCCTCGGAGGTGATCAGCACCATCATGCCGCGGGTCAGCCCGCTGATGGGTTTGAAGTCCTTGAGGGCGTCATAGGGGATGTCCTTGATGACCACCGGATTGACCGCCAGATGCGTGTTGGTGCCCAAAAACAGGGTGTGACCATCGGCCGGGGCCTGCTTGACCGCCATGGCTGCGATCACGCCGTTGCCTCCGGCGCGGTTTTCCACCACCACTGACTGGCCCAGCACAGTCGACAACTGCTCGGCGAAATAGCGGCCCACGATGTCAGAGCCACTGCCCGGCGAGGTGGGGACCACAATGCGCAAGCTGCGCGAGGGGAAGGCCTCCTGCGCCCAGGTGGCCGTAGCGGCCAACATGAGCGCACTGGCCAGTGCGGCGAATCTTGTTATCCAAAAAGAGGTCATGGTGTGTCTCCTGGTGATGTGATCTTTGTCTGATGGTTGGGCGTTCAGCCCGGGGCGAAACGCGGCAAGGCGAAGGCACCCTCCCGCTCGATGCGCAGTACCACCGGCTGGTCGATACGCAGCGCATTGGGGTCGGGCAGGCCGACCACATTGCTGATCAGCCGTGGCCCCTCTTCAAGTTCGATGAGGGCCACGTTGTAGGGCAGTCGGCTCTCAAATGCCTTGTGATAGGCGATGTGAAACACCACCCAACTGACAACCTTGGCGCGGCCGCTGGCCGGCACCCAATGCCAATCGTCATGCAGGCAGGATGGACACTCGGTTCGGGCGGGCAGCCAGGCGTGGCCACAGCGGCGGCACTTCTGGAAGGACAGCTGGCCTTGCTGCAGGCTGTCCCAATAGGGCGCCGTCAGCTCGGTGCGGATGGGCAGGGGCAGATCGATGTCACTCATGGTCGGTCCTCATTGCCCCAGGATGAGGGTGGCGTGCGTATGCATGATTCCGCCCTGGTTGCTGACGATGCAGGTCTGCGCGCCCCGCACCTGATTGACCGCTTCGCCGCGAATCTGGCGCACCCCTTCAATGACCATCTGCAGGCCCGGCATGCCAGTTTCTGACAGCAGCCCGCCAGCGGTGTTGAGCGGCAGGTCACCACCGACCTCCACGCGGCCGCCCTCGACGAAATGGCCGCCTTCGCCTTTCTTGCAAAAGCCGTAGTCTTCCAGCGTGATCAGGGGCACGATGGAAAAGCAGTCGTAGAGCTGGGCCACGTCGATGTCGGCTGGTTTGAGGCCAGCCATCGCAAAGGCAGTCTGCGCCGAGACAGCCGCTGCCGTGCCAGTGAGTACCGGCCGCTGCACCACCTCCCAGGAGGTCTGACCCTGACCGAATCCCAAAATGGACACTGGCTTGCTCACCTTCAACTGTCGCGCCCGCTCGGCCGACATCACCACCACCGCAGCGCCACCGTCCGAAACCAGGCAGCAGTCGTCCCGCGTCAGTGGCGCGACGATCAGACGCGACTGCCGGTACTGCTCCAGTGTGAGCGGCTTGCGCAGCTGCGCATTTGGATTGGCCGCGCCGTGTTTGCGGCAAGCGGTGACGATGGCGCCGAGCTGATCGCGGGTGGTGCCGAACTCAGCCATGTGCCGCTGCGCGATCATGGCGTAGCCCGAGGGCGTGCCGAACCAGCCGAACACATCGTCGTCGCCCCAGGATTTTTCATAGGCGTGGCGCGAGCCGGTCGCCGGGTTGTCGGCCAGGCAGACCAGCGCCACCTCGCACTGACCGGCGTCGATGGCCATGGCCGCGTAGCTGATCATGCTGATGTTGCTGGCCCCGCCGTGGTCATAAACGCCGCCGATGCGCGGCATCAAGCCCATGGCCTCGGCCAGCTTTTGCGCGTACATCATTTCGAACTTGGAGGTCGGGGCTTTGACGAACAGGCCATCGACCATGGATTTGTCGATGCCCGCATCAGCCAGGGCCTTGCGCGCGGCCTCGATATTCAAGGAAACCGTGCTGCGGCCCTCCAGCTTGCCAAAGGCGGTATGTCCGACGCCAGCGATGACGGCTTTTCCTCGCATCAGATGACCTCCTCGTCGACCAGTTGCTGCAATTGCTGATCGGTCAAGCCCAGCCACTGGCCATAGACCTCTTGGTTGTCGCGGCCCAGCTCGCCGCTGGGCCTGATCGGCAGCAGGTCCGAGCCTTCAAAGCGCAGGGGCGAGCGCATCAGGCAGACCCGTCCGTACATGGGGTGATCGACCCACTCGAGCGCGCCGCGCTCATGCATGTGGGCGTCATGCACCACCTCGTCGAGCTTGCGCACCGGCGCGCAGGGCACGCGGTGCTGCATCAGCAGATCGAATAAATCCTGCTTAGGGTGGAGCGCGGTGAACTGCCCGACGAGCTGATCAATATCGTCCATGTGATCGACGCGGGACTTCAGGTCGGCATAGCGCGCATCGCTGAGCAGGTCTTCGCGTTGCATGGCTTTGAGCAGCGACTTCCAGTGCGTCTCACCCACGCAGATGATGGCAATGTGGCCGTCGAGCGTCGGGTAGACGTTGTAGGGTGACTCAGCCAATCCGCCGTGGCGGTTGCCGGTGCGTTCGGGCGCCTGCCCTTGCGAGCCGTAATGCAGGCCCAGATTAGAGGCCAGCGAGGCGTACACCGCCTCCTGCATGGCCACCTCGACCAGGCGGCCGCGGCCGGTGCGCTCGCGCTCGAACAAGGCGGTCATGATGCCGGCGTACAAGTGCGTACCGCCAAAAAAATCGCACAAGGCCGGACCGGCCTTGACCGGCGGACGATCGGGAAAGCCGGTCACGCTCATGATGCCCGCCATGGCCTGGACCGTCAGATCCATGGCCGGGTAGTTGCGGTTGGGGCCAGAGCGCCCATAGCCCGAACCGGCCCCATAAACCAGACGGGGATTGACCTGACTGAGGGCCTCGTAGCCCAGGCCCAGACGATCCATGGCACCAGGGGCAAAGTTTTCAATCACCACATCGCTGCGCTCGACCATGGTCTTGAGCAGTTCACGACCGCGCTCGCTTTTGAGATTGAGCGTGGCAAAGGTCTTGTTGCTGTTGAGCATGGCAAAGGGCAGGGCCGCGCCGCCGACCACGCTGCGCCGGCGCAAGTGTTCGCCACCCTTGGCCTCGATCTTGATGACTCGGGCACCGGCCATCGCCAGCATGAAGCTGCAGTAAGGGCCGTTGTAGATCTGGCCGAGATCGACGACGGTGACGCCGTCGAGTGGAAGAGGACGGCTCATCTCAGCGCCCCTTGAATTGAGCCGGCCGTTTTTCCGCAAAGGCGCGGGCCCCTTCGGCGACATCTTCGGTGTTTTGCAGCATGCGGCCGATTAGGCGCTCGAGCCGCAGGCCCGACTGCAGGTCCAGGTCACGGCTGCGAATGGCCAGCTCCTTGGCCGCCTGTACCGCCAGCGGGGCATTGGCGGCGATCCGGCGGGCATAGTCCATGGCGGTTGACATCAGCTGGTCGCTGGGAACCACCTTGTTGACCAAGCCCCAGCGCTCGGCGGTGGCGGCATTGAAGGTGTCGCCGGTCAGCAAGATTTCCATGCCAATCGCGTAGGGCACTTGGCTCATGATGCGCTGCGTGCCCCCGTTGCCGGCGATCATGCCGCGCTTGACTTCGGCCAGGTTGAAGGTGGCGTGCTCCGCGGCCACACGAATATCGGTGGCCAGCATCAGGGTGATGCCGCCGCCCAGGCAGTAACCATTGATGGCACTGATGACCGGCTTCCAGACCTCCAGGCCACGGTTAAGCAATTGGTCGGCCTGGGTCAGCCACATCTCGGACATGGGCGTCGGTGCGGTGATGAAGCTCTTGATGTCGGCGCCGGTGGTGAAGGATTTCTCGCCGGCACCGGTCACGATGGCCACACGGATGGCCGGATCGTCGCGCACCGTGATCCAGGCCTTGGAGAGGGCCTGGTAGTGGTCGGCGTCCATGGCGTTCAGACGCTCGGGGCGGTTGATGGTGATGAGGGCCACGCCCTCGTCAGAGACGCTCAGATCAATGGACATGCTGCGCTCCTTGT
>CANHBU010000246.1 GCA_947458345.1 Comamonadaceae bacterium | reverse complement strand
CCGCCTCCATGGCCGCCTGATACGGCGACTTGCCCATGCGCAAATGGCGCACGATGTTTACCACCTCGACGATCGCATCGTCCACAAGCACGCCAATAACCAAAGACAGCGCCAGCAAAGTCACCACGTTGATGGAAAAGCCCAGGTACGCCATGCCAATAAAAGCCGGAATGACCGACAGCGGCAGCGCCACCGCCGACACAAACGTCGCCCGCCAGTCGCGCAAAAAGAGCCACACCACCAGCACCGCCAAAATCGCGCCTTCGTAAAGCAGCGTCAAAGAGCCCTGGTACTCGTCTTCGACGGGCGTGACGAAATCGAAAGCCTCCGCGATCTCGATGTCCGGGTGCGCCAGTCGGTAGTCGGCCAGCATCTGGCGCACGGCGCGGCCCACCGCCACCTCGCTCTCGCCCCGGCTGCGCACCACCTCAAAGCCCACCACCGGCTGCCCGTTCAGGCCGGCCCAGGCGCGCGGCTCGGCCAGGGCGTCGGTGACCGTGGCGATCTGATCGAGGCGCACACGCCGCCCGCCGGAGGCAGACAGCTCGATACGGGCCACCTCCTGGGCCGTCTGCACCGTTGCCAGGGTGCGCACCGGCTGCTCGCCCACGCCCAGGTCGATGCGACCGCCCGAGCCTTCTTGCTGCACCTGCGCCAGCTGCTGCGAGACCTGCGCGGCCGTGATGCCCAGCGCCTGCAGCCGCTGCGGGTCGATGGCCACCCGGATCTGGCGCGTGACACCGCCGACCCGGTTGACCGCCCCAACCCCCTTGATCGCCAGCAGCTTGCGCGTGAGCTCGTTGTCGACCAGCCAGGACAGCGCCTCGTCGTCCATGCGCGGCGAGCGCACGGTGTAGGCCAGCACCGGCGTGCCGGCCAGGTTGAGCTTTTGCACGATGGGGTCGCGCAAGTCACCCGGCAAGTCGGCGCGCGCGCCCTGCACCGCCGAGCGCACCTCGTCGAGGGCCTCCTGCACCGGCTTTTCGAGGCGAAACTCGGCGGTGATCGAGACCGAACCGTCCTGCACCTTGGTGGTGATGTGCTTGAGCCCTTGCAGCGGCGCCAGCGCGTTTTCAAGCTTGCGCGCCACATCGGTCTCGAGTTGCGAGGGCGCCGCCCCAGGCAGGTTGGCCGTGATCTGCACCGTCGGCACATCCAGGTCGGGGAAGTTCTGCACCTTCATCGACCCGTAGGCGATGATGCCGCCCAGGGTCAACAACACAAAGAGCATGACCGCCGCAATCGGGTTGCGGATCGACCAGGAAGACACGTTGATCATGTGCGCGCCCGGCTCACTTGGCCGCCGCCGCGACCACGCGCACGGTGTCGCCGTGGTTGAGGAAGGCGCCGCCGCTCAAGACCAGGCGGGCGTCGAGGGCCAGCTCACTGACGATCTCCAGCCGATCGGCCACCAGGCGCCCGGTCTGCACCTTGACCTGGCTGACGCGGTCCTGCGCGCCAACCACATAGACGTAACTCATGCCGTCGCGCACCACCACCGCCGTCTGCGGCACCGTCAGCGCCTGGTTGCTGCCCAGCTCGATCTGGCCGCTGGCAAACATGCCTGGCACCAAGGCCGAGGACGGCCCGGATTTGGGCCGGGTGAGGTCGACATAGACCAGGGCGTTGCGCGTCTGCGGGTCGGCCGAGGGCGCCAGCACCCGCACGCGGCCGCTGACCTCAAGGCCGCTGGCCGTCTTGATGCGCACCGGCGCGCCCACCCGCACACGCGGCAAATCGGCGGCCGTGAGCTCGGCACGCCACTCCAGCCGCCCCTGCCGGATCAGCCGGAACAGCTCACTGCCAGGGGACACGACAGCGCCCAAGGTGGCGCTGCGCGCGGAAATCACGCCGGCATCGGGCGCGCGCACCTCAGTCTGTAACAGACGCAGCTCGGCCAGCTTGAGCGCCGCTCGCGCCGACTGCACCCGCGCCTGCGCCATGGCCTGACTGGCCTGCGCCGCGCTGAGCTGAGCGTTGCTGAAAAAGCCCTGCTGCTGCAGCGAGCGCGCGCGCTCGGCCTGCGCGCCGGCCTCCTGCGCCGAAGCCTCGGCCTCGGCCAGCAAGGCCTGGGTTTGCGCCAGTTCGGCGCGCACGGTGTCGGACTGCAGCAGCGCCAGCACGTCGCCGCTGCGCACCACATCGCCGACCTGGGCGCGCACCTCAGCGATCTTCAGGCCACTGGCCTCGGCCCCGATCAGCGCCTCCTGCCAGGCCGCGATCGAGCCATGGGCTGGCAGCACCTGCGCCAGCTTCTGGCTTTGCGGCTGCACGATGCTCACCGTAAGGGCCGGCCGCGCGGGCGCTGCTTTGTCTTGCGCCTGCGCGGCCAAAGACAAAACCCCCAGCGCGCCAGCCCACAGCAGGCCGCTTAAACGTGCGTTATTCATAATGACTTCAAGGGAAAACCCGACTCGAAGCAGTGTAACTAGGCTCCAATGCCCTTGACGGGCGCACTGTGAGGCAGGCTTTGCACCCCAGCGCCGTGACCGAGCAAGACTTTGAGCGCAAGCGCCAGGCCTGCCTGGGCGCGGTCGGCATTTCGGTGTTGCTACCGGCCGTGCCGTGCGCAATGGCGCGCTTGACCCACGGTATGGTTGACTCTTTTTTAGGCAGACTGTGCCATGGCGCTTGCCTCGCAGGCAGTAGGGCGGCGGGGCGATGTCGCCGGCCAGCCAAGCGCTCCCGGGCAAACCCGACTGCAAGACCCGATTGGCCTTGGGATAGCATGGTTTGCAAAGAAATGGTGGTTTCCCTGATTTGACTTTTCGCAATACAGGAGAAATACTGGTTCCACATGAGAAACAATGGAGGTCATCATGTCTCAATCTCTTCTTATGCAAAGCGCTCGGGTCGTCGACGGCAAAGGCCTCGCCTCTGTCATGTCTCAAGCCCTTCTTCTGCAAAATGCTCGGGTGATCGACGGCACTGGGCGCGCCCCTTTCGAAGCCTCGCTGCTGATCGAGGGCGACACCATCGTGGCTGTGGGCGCCGACGCTGACGCCCGTGCGGCCAGCATGCCCCAGCTGCAGCGCATAGACCTGAGCGGGCGCTCGGTCATGCCCGGCCTGATTGACGGCCATGTGCATTCAACCTTTGACGATGCGGCCGGACATGATGAGCTGTTTTATCACCGCCGGCCCGGCATGGCGGCCATTACCGCGGCGCGCAATGTGCGCAAGATGCTGTGTTCGGGGCTGACCGGTTTTTTTGACCCTGACTCGATTTTTGACCTGGGCGTGGACCTCAAGGAGGCAATCAACCACGGCGTGATTGAAGGCCCGCGCATGGTCGTCGGTGGTTATGCCTTGATGACCTCGGTCGGCGGTGCCGCCGGCCGGCTTATGCCCGACCACGGCACGATGGCCTATGCGCGGCTGGTGCGCGGCAAAGACGAGTTGGTGGCTGAGGTGCGCCGGCAGATCAAGATTGGGTGCGACTGGATCAAGGTGCATGTCACCGGCTCGCTCAGTCATCGCCGCGGTGAGGGCGAGCTGGTCACTTTTTCGATGGAAGAGTTGCGCACCATTTGCGACGCGGCGCATGATTTTGGTGTGCCGGTGGCCGGGCATTGCCGCAGCGCCAAGTCCATCATCATGTCGCTGGAGGCTGGCTTTGACCAGATCATTCACGGCACCTTCATGGACGACGCGGCGCTCGACGCCATGGTCAAGCACGGCGCTTTGCTGGTGCCGGCCTTGACCTTTCAGGCCAACTTGATGGAGTTTGGTGGCGCCATCCACGCCAGCCCTGGTTTGCAGGAGATATTTCGCAAGGAAATCGAGCAAAGCGCCGAGATGTTCCACAAGGCCTACAAGGCGGGCGTGCCGATGCTGTGCGGCACCGAATCGGGCTTTTCGGTCACGCCGTATGGCGATTGGCATTACCGGGAGATGGAGGTTTTTGTGCGGCATCTGGGTTTGACCCCGCTGGAGGCGATACGCTGCTGCACCGAGTATGGCTCGCATGTGATGCGCATGAAGGACAAGGTGGGCACGCTGCAGGCCGGGCGCTTGGCCGACTTGTTGGTGGTCAACGGCGATCCATCCAAAGATGTGACCGTGGTCGGCCAGAAAGACAAGCTCGAAGGTGTGATGCTGGGCGGGCGTTGGATCGACCTGACGCAGCAGGCGCCCGAGCGGCGCCCCCTGCCCGAATGGCGCTGCCATGATTTCGGCGAGATCCTGACCAAGGACATCGTCAACGCGGCCCGCCAGGCAAAGCACTGATGGCTGATCAGGCTCTGGCTCTGGTGACCGGGGCAAGTGGCGGCATTGGGGCGGCTATTGCGCGCTTGGCCATCTCACAGGGGTGGCGGGTGCTGCTCATCGATGTGCAGGCCCAGGCCTTGG
>CANHBU010000245.1 GCA_947458345.1 Comamonadaceae bacterium | reverse complement strand
GAAGGTGCCGGTGCAGCGGATCGAGGCGCTGGAGGCCGATCGCCACGATCTGTTGCCCGGCCCGGTCTTTACCCGCGCCCTGGCCTCTAGCGTGTGCCGCCTGCTCAAGCTCGACAGCGCGGCCGTGCTCGCGCTCTTGCCCAAGGCCTCCCAGCACGATCTGGTGGTGCTGGGCGACTTGAACCAGACTTTTCGCAGCGTGGGCCATGGCAGCGCTGGGCGCGCCCGGGTGCGCCTGTCGCGGCCAGCGGCGATCGCGGGGGCGGCGCTGTTGCTGGCGGCCGTTTTGGTCTATGCCCTGCCAGGTCTCGATGTTTTCCGTCAGGACCGGCCAGCGATCTTGGCGCTGCCCGCGCCCAAGGCGCCGGGGGTGGTGACCGAGACGGTTGCGCCGGTTCATCGCAGCGCGACCTCAACGATGGCCGTGGCCCCGGCGGGGGCCTCAGCCACTGGCCCCTTGCTGCCGGCACCGCCGCCGACTGCTTCACCGCCTTCCGCGCCGCCAGCCCAGGCGGCTGCTCCTTCCCCGGTGGCCGGCGATTTTGGCCCGCTGTCTTTCTCGGTGCAAAAGCCCACCTGGGTGGAGGTCATCGATGCCGCCGGCGTGGTGGTCTTGCGGCGCACGCTCAACCCCGGCGAAGAACTCAGCGCCGGGGGCAAAATGCCGCTGCGGGTGACCGTAGGCGATGTCGATGGGCTGCAAGCCAAGGTGCGCGGCCAGGCCAAGGATCTGCGGCCCCTGGCCCAAAACAACGTCGCGCGATTTGAGGTGAACTGATGTCTGCATGTCTTCCCATTGAAACGGCCCAGCCGCGTGCGCGGCGCTCTGCGCAGGCGCGCATCGTGTGGGGGCCGCGTGTGGTCACTGTGGGGGGCGATGCGCCGGTGCGCGTGCAGTCCATGACCAACACCGACACCGCCGATGCGATTGCCACCGCGATTCAGGTCAAGGAGCTGGCTCAGGCCGGCTCCGAGGTGGTGCGCATCACCGTCAACACCCCCGAGGCGGCACAGGCGGTGCCGCATGTGCGCGAGCAGCTCGACCGCATGGGCATTGATGTGCCGCTGGTGGGCGATTTTCACTACAACGGCCACACCTTGCTCACGCAGTACCCGGCCTGCGCCGAGACCTTGTCGAAGTACCGTATCAACCCCGGCAATGTGGGCAAGGGCGACAAGCATGACAAGCAGTTCGCGCAGATGGTCGAGGCGGCCATGCGCTGGGACAAACCGGTGCGCATCGGCGTCAATTGGGGCAGCCTCGATCAGGAATTGCTCGCGCAGATGATGGACGACAACAGCCGCCGCGCGCAGCCCTGGCAGGCCCGGCAGGTGATGTATGAGGCGCTGATCAGCTCGGCCCTGCAGTCGGCCGCGCGCGCCGAGGAGCTGGGCCTGGCGCACGAGCAGATCTTGCTGTCGTGCAAGGTTTCGGGCGTGCAGGACCTGATTGCCGTCTACCGCGAGTTGGCCCGGCGCACCGACCATGCGCTGCATCTGGGCCTGACCGAGGCGGGCATGGGTACCAAGGGGACGGTGGCTTCGGCTACAGCCCTGGCGATCTTGTTGCAAGAGGGCATCGGCGACACCATCCGGGTGTCATTGACGCCGCAGCCGGGCGAGTCGCGCACGCAGGAGGTGGTCATTGCCTCAGAGATTTTGCAGTCGCTGGGTCTGCGTATTTTTGTGCCCAGCGTGACTGCCTGTCCGGGCTGCGGTCGCACCACCAGCACGACCTTTCAGGAACTGGCCAAGCAGATCGATGACTACCTGCGCCTGCAAATGCCCGTGTGGCGCAAGCAATACCCAGGTGTCGAGCAACTCAAGGTGGCGGTGATGGGCTGCATCGTCAACGGCCCAGGTGAGAGCAAGCACGCCGATATCGGGATCAGCCTGCCGGGGACGGGCGAGGCGCCGGCCGCGCCGGTGTTCATCGACGGAGAAAAGCGTCTGACCTTGCGCGGTGAGGGCATCGCCACCGAGTTCCAGACTCTGGTGGAAAACTACATTCGCGATCGTTTCGGCGCCCCCGCCTGATCGCCCTGAAGACCCAAGAAGACGGGCCGCAAGGTGCGCGCCCGCAAGGAAAACATGGCTGAAAAACTCACTGCCGTCAAAGGCATGAACGACATCTTGCCGCCGGAGTCGGCGCGCTGGGAATGGCTTGAGGACGTGGTGCGCTCCTTGATGGCGCGCTATGCCTACCGCAACATCCGTACCCCCATCCTGGAGCACACCCGGCTGTTTGTGCGCAGCATCGGCGAGGTCACCGACATCGTCGAAAAAGAGATGTACTCCTTCGAAGACCGGGCCGACAAGCACGGCGACGCCGAACACCTGACCTTGCGACCGGAGAACACCGCTTCCGTGGTGCGGGCCGCCTCTGAGCACAACTTGCTCTACGACGGCGGCAAGCGTCTGTACTACATGGGCCCGATGTTTCGGCGCGAGCGGCCCCAGCGGGGCCGCTATCGGCAGTTTCATCAGATCGGCGCCGAGGCGCTGGGGTTTGCCGGCCCTGAGGTCGATGCCGAGCTCATCTTGCTGGCAGCTGCGCTCTGGCGGGAACTGGGCCTGAGCGACTGGCGCCTGGAGATCAACAGCCTGGGCCAGCCCGAAGAGCGGGCCCAGCACCGCGCGCAGCTGATCGCCTATCTGGAGCGTCATGCCGACGGCCTGGATGAGGAAGCCCGCCGGCGCCTGCACAGCAACCCGCTGCGCATTTTGGACACCAAAAACCCCACCATGCAGGACCTGGTCAATGGCGCGCCGCGCCTTATTGACTTTCTCGGCGCTGCCTCGCTGGCGCATTTTGATGCGCTCAAGGCCATGCTCGATGCCAATGGTGTGCCCTGGACCTTCAATCCTCGCCTGGTGCGCGGCCTGGACTATTACAACCTAAGCGTCTTCGAATTCGTCACCGACCGCCTGGGCTCCCAAGGCACCATCTGTGCCGGCGGGCGCTACGACTACCTGATTGGCCAGATGGGCGGCAAGGCTGCACCGGCCGTCGGCTGGGCCCTGGGTGTCGAGCGGGTGCTCGAACTGCTCAAGGAGCAGGGCAGCCAGCCCAGTGAGCTGGCGCCTGCAGCCTTTGCGGTTGTGCCTGATGCACAGGCCCTGCCGCAGGTGCTGCAATGTCTGCAGGCGCTGCGCGCCGCCGGCGTCAGCGTGCAAATGCATGCACCGGCCGCTGGCAGTGAAGGCATGGGCAGCATGAAGTCTCAGTTCAAGCGCGCCGATGCCAGTGGCGCGCGCTTTGCCCTGATCTTTGGGCAGGCCGAGCTGGCGCAGGGCTGCGTGGCGCTCAAGCCGCTGCGCGGGGCGCCGCAGGAGCAGGTGCTCGAGCCCCTGAGTCAGGTCGAGCAGTGGGCCGCTCGCCTGCGCTGAGCCCCAAGGCGATCGTCAAGCGCAAGCTCACGGCGTTTGGGCCGCTGGGTCAAAGCGTTTGACTTGTAGCCCCGCATGGGAGACGTCTGCTCAGCGGCCTGGCCGGCCCCGCCTGCCGCCGGCTGTCCGCGCGCCCCTACAATCAGTCCACTTTTTGCGTGACCGGCCCGATCGCTGTTTTCGATCGCGGATGGCCCCACGCGCCCCTTTTTCCACGCAACGATTGCCTCTACATGGCCAGCCAACTCGACTTAGAAGAGCAGGAACAAATCGACCGGCTCAAGCATTTTTGGCAGCGTTATGGCAATGCCATCACCTGGCTGCTGATCGCTGTTCTCGGCACCTTTGCCGCATTTAACGGCTGGCAGTACTGGCAGCGCAAGCAAGGCGCCGAGGCAGCGGTCATGTACGACCAGCTCGAGGCGGCTGTGCAGGCGGGCGATGTGGCCAAGCTCGATCGGACGCTGGCCGACATGAAGGAGCGTTACGCGGGGACCACTTACGCTCACCAGGCAGCGCTGCTGGCCGCAAGGCTTTACTACGAAAAGGACAAGGCCGACAGCGCGAAGGCGGCTTTGGCCTGGGTGGCCGAAAAATCAGCCGACGAGGGGCTACAGGCGATCGCTCGCTTGCGCCTGGCTGGTCTGGCGCTGGAGGCCAAGGCCTACGATGAAGCCCTGGCCCAGCTTGGCAACAAGATGCCCGCTGCGTTTGCGGCCCTGGCGGACGACCGCCGTGGCGACGTGCTGCTGGCCCAGGGCAAGAGCGCCGAGGCCAAGGCGCACTATGGCAAAGCCTATGCGGCGATGGACGAGCGTGCCGAATACCGCCGGCTGCTCGAAGTCAAACTCAACGCCTTGGGCGTCGATGTCGCGCCGGCTGCGGAGGGCAAGAAGTGATGCGTCGGCTCTTGCCCGCGATCGGGCTGGCTGTCTCGTTGCTGGGCTTGGCCGCTTGCACCACCGGCTCG
>CANHBU010000244.1 GCA_947458345.1 Comamonadaceae bacterium | reverse complement strand
TTTGTGAGCGACGAAGAGGTGCATCGGGTGGTGGCCTACCTCAAGAGCCAGGGCCAGCCCCAGTATGTCGAGGGCGTTCTCGAGGGCGGCACGGTCGATGGTGAGGGGGGCCTGGAAGGCGGCGGCGAGGCCGGCGGCGAGAAGGACCCGATGTACGACCAAGCCGTCGAGGTGGTGCTCAAGCACCGCAAGGCCTCGATCTCGCTGGTGCAGCGTCATTTGAAGATCGGCTACAACCGCGCGGCCCGCCTGCTCGAAGACATGGAAAACGCCGGACTGGTCAGCAGCATGTCCGGCGCCGGCCAGCGCGAGATTTTGGTGCCCGCGCGCGCCGAATGAAGGGATCGTCTGCCATGCACCGTCGCCACAGTCTTGCCCTGCTCGCCAGTCTTGCCTGGGGCAGCGCTCAAGCCCAAAGTTCAGCCGACGGGTTGCAACTGCTGGGCCAGTTCATTCGTTCGGTGCAGACCGGACGTGCACAGTTCACGCAGACCGTCAGCTCACCGGCGCGTGAAGGCCAGGCCGGCCGCACGCGCACCTCAAGCGGCGTGTTCGAATTTGCCCGCCCCAATCGCTTTCGCTTCAGCTACACCAAGCCTTATGCGCAGACCTTGGTGGCCGATGGGCAGACCCTGTGGTTGCACGACCCCGAGCTCAATCAGGTCACGGCCCGCAAGCTCAGCCAGGTGTTGCAGGGCACGCCCGCTGCGGTGATTGCCTCTGCCACCGATCTGCGCGGCCTGCAGGCCGACTTCGATTTGCGCGCGCAGGCTCCGGCCGATGGCCTGCAGTGGGTGCTGGCCCTCCCGCGCAGCCGCGAGGGCCAGCTGCAAAGTATCCGTGTGGGTTTGCGCGCCACGGCGCAGGGGGTCGAGCTGGTGACGCTGGACATCCTCGATGCCCTGGGTCAGCGCTCCTTGATGCAGTTCAGCCGCTTTGAGACGCCGGCCGAGATGTCGCCGACTCAGTTTCAATTCACGCCGCCGGCGGGCGCTGACGTCCTGCGGCCCTGAACCATGGACGATGTCTCCCAGGCCAGGCCGCAGGCGCCCTTGCCCGAGTTGCTGCGTCCGGCCAGCTTGCAGGAGGTCATCGGTCAGTCGCACCTGCTCGGGCCGGGCAAGCCGCTGCGGCTGGCCTTTGAGTCCGGGCAGCCGCACTCGATGATCCTGTGGGGGCCGCCCGGAGTCGGCAAGACGACTCTGGCGCGCTTGATGGCCGGCGCCTTTGGCCATGAATTTATTGCCCTGTCGGCGGTGTTTTCGGGCGTCAAGGAAATCCGCGCGGCCATGGAGCAGGCCCAGCACCATCTGGCGCGGGGTGTGCGGACCTTGCTCTTTGTCGACGAGATCCATCGTTTCAACAAGAGCCAGCAAGACGGCCTGCTGCCTTTCGTGGAGTCGGGCCTGGTGGTGCTGATCGGTGCGACCACCGAAAACCCGTCCTTTGAGGTCAACTCGGCCCTGCTGTCGCGCGCGCAGGTCTACCTGCTCAAGTCGCTCGAGCTCGGCGAGCTCAGGGCTTTGGTGCAGCGCGCTTGTGAGCTGGCGCTGACCGATCTGCAATTGGACGCGGCGGCCGTCGACGCCTTGGTCGAGCTGGCCGACGGTGACGCTCGGCGCCTGCTCAATTTGCTCGAGCAGGTGGCCACGGCCGCGCGCGTGGCCGGCGCCGCGCGGATCGATGCGGCTTTCGTGCAGCACAGCCTGAGCCCTTCGCTGCGCCGCTTCGACAAGGGCGGCGACCATTTTTATGACCAGATCTCGGCCCTGCACAAGTCGGTGCGCGGCTCCGATCCCGATGCGGCGCTGTACTGGCTGTGCCGCATGCTCGATGGGGGTGCCGACGCGCGCTACCTGATGCGGCGGGTCTTGCGCATGGCCTGGGAAGACATCGGACTGGCCGACCCGCGGGCGCTGCAGCTGGTCAGCGAGGCGGCCAGCACCTACGAACGGCTGGGCTCCCCAGAAGGCGAGTTGGCCATCGCGCAGGCGGTGATTTACTTGTCGCTGGCGCCCAAAAGCAATGCCGGCTATCAGGCCTACAACGCAGCGCGCGCCTTCGTCAAAAGCGACCGCTCACGCGATGTGCCCCCGCATTTGCGCAACGCCCCGACGCGGCTGATGAAGGACCTCGGTCACGGCCAGGCCTATCGCTACGCCCACGACGAGCCCCACGGCTATGCGGCAGGTCAGACTTATCTTCCCGAGGGCATGGCCGATCCCCATTGGTACCGCCCTACGGACCGTGGTCTGGAGGCCAAGATCGCCGAGAAGATGGCTTTTTTGCGCCGACTCGACCAGGGCGCCGCCCCTGGCTGAGGCCCGCCCTCGGCCGGCGTTCTTGCACTGAACGCAAAAAAGCGTGTCATTCGAAGCTTTCACAAGCCCGTTGAATTGTTGATAAAGCCGCCTTCACGCGGATCCATCCCCCGGCTTTGCGGGTAAACACCAGCCTGCTGCGCGGGCCGCCCCAACTCAAGTTCTTACAATCTGCCGCGAAGGCTCGCCACCATGGGCTGCCCCTGCGGGCAGCCCAGTTGGCGGGCTTTTTTGCCAGATCGGGCCCGGCGCTCACGAGGCGTCAGGGCGCGGTTGGGCATGACCCACACCCTTCGGAGAACATTGCTATGGAAGTATTGCTACAGCAGATCATCAATGGTCTGGTGCTCGGCAGCATGTACGCCCTCATTGCGCTGGGCTACACCATGGTCTACGGCATCATCAACCTGATCAACTTCGCCCATGGCGAGGTGCTCATGGTGGGCGCCCTGACCAGTTGGACCATCATCGTCTGGATGCAGGAGTCGATGACCGGCACGCCGGGCTGGATGATTTTGCTCATTGCCTTGCTGATCGCCTGCGTGGTGTGCGCCGCGCTCAATTTCGCGATCGAAAAAATCGCCTATCGGCCGCTGCGAAATTCGCCCAAGCTCGCGCCCTTGATCACCGCCATCGGCATGTCGATTTTGCTGCAGACCCTGGCCATGATGATCTGGAAGCCCAATTACAAAGCCTACCCGACCTTGCTGCCTAGTACCCCCATCGAACTGGGCGGTGCGGTGATCACTGTCACCCAGGTGTGCATCTTGGCGGTGACGGCGATCTCGCTGGCGGTGCTGATGTATATCGTCAACCACACGCGCCTGGGGCGTGCGATGCGCGCCACCGCCGAGAACCCGCGGGTGGCCGCGCTCATGGGCGTGCGCCCGGATACGGTGATTTCAGCCACGTTCATCATCGGTGCGGTTCTGGCGGCCATAGCCGGCGTGATGTACGCATCGAACTACGGCACGGCCCAGCACACCATGGGCTTTTTGCCGGGCCTCAAGGCCTTTACGGCCGCGGTGTTTGGCGGTATCGGCAATTTGCAGGGGGCGGTGATCGGCGGCGTGCTGCTCGGTCTGATTGAGTCGATCGGCGCGGGCTATATCGGCCCGCTGACCGGCGGCTTTCTGGGCAGTCAGTACGTCGACATCTTCGCCTTCATGGTCCTGATTTTTGTGCTCACCCTCAGGCCCTCGGGGCTGATGGGCGAGCGTGTGGCCGATCGGGCCTGAGGGGAGCAGACCATGATGAAACAACATCGCCTGCTGACCTTTTTGATTGCCGCCATCGTGCTGATGGTGCTGCCACTGGCCTTGCAGCCTTTTGGCAATGCCTGGGTGCGGATTGTCGACATGGCCCTGCTGTACGTGCTGCTGGCCCTGGGCCTGAACATCGTGGTGGGCTATGCCGGCTTGCTCGACCTGGGTTACGTCGCATTTTTTGCGGTGGGCGGCTACCTGTTTGCCTTGCTCGCCTCGCCCCATCTGGCCGACGCCTTTCCCTTGATTGCCGCGACCTTTCCCAACGGTCTGCACCTGCCCATCTGGGCCGTCATTCCGTTGGCGGCGGTGCTGGCGGCGGTGTTCGGCGTCTTGCTGGGCGCGCCGACCTTGAAGCTGCGGGGCGACTACCTGGCCATCGTGACGCTGGGCTTTGGCGAAATCATCCGCGTGTTTCTCAACAACCTGGACCGCCCGATCAACCTGACCAATGGCCCCAAGGGCATCGGTCAGATCGATGGCATCACCTTGTTTGGTGTGAACATGAACCGGCCGCTGGACATCGGGCCGATCACCCTCAACTCGGTCAGCCTCTACTACTACCTGTTTCTCGCTCTGGTGGTGGTGTCGGTCGTCATCTGCCACCGGCTGGAGCAGTCGCGCATCGGCCGGGCCTGGATGGCCATCCGTGAAGACGAGGTGGCCGCCAAAGCCATGGGCATCAACACCCGCAACCTCAAGCTGCTGGCCTTCGGCATGGGCGCGACCTTCGGCGGCGTGTCGGGGGCCATGTTTGCGGCCTTCCAGGGCTTTGTGTCACCCGAGTCCTTTAGTCTCATG
>CANHBU010000243.1 GCA_947458345.1 Comamonadaceae bacterium | reverse complement strand
TGGCCATGTGGGTCAGCAGCCCGATGTTGCCGTTGGACAGCGGCGTGATCAGGTAGCGGGACTTCAGGCGAGTCAAGCCCGCCACGCTGTCGAGCCAGGGCTGCAGGCGGTGCCAGGCGCGGTTGAGCGATGCGCGCTGCGCCTCGTCGAGGTGGGCCAAGCCGAATTGCGGCAGGATCTCGTCGAGGATGAGCCGATGCAGCTCGTCGATGCGGGTCCAGCCCAGCTCGCCCGAGCGCACCCGTGCCATGGCCGGCTGGTAGCCGGCGCGCCAGGCCAGGGCAAACGCATCGCCGTCGACCCGCGGGTAAAGCGAGCCCAACTCGCGCACGATGCTACCGTGCCAGTCGACGACGGTGCCGAAGACATCGAAAGCCAGAACGGCTGGTGGCTTCACGGCATCAGGCCAGCAGCACATTGACCCGCCGCACATAGGCCGCGGGGTCTTCGGGCAGGCCGCCTTCGGCCAGCAGGGCCTGATCGAACAGGATGTGCGCATAGTCCTCAAAGTGGGCGTCAGCGGCTTGCAGCTTTTTGACCAGTGCATGCTCGGCATTGATTTCCAAGATCGGCTTGACGCTGGGCGCGGCCTGACCGGCGGCCTTGAGCATGCGCGCCAGTTGCATAGACATGCCGCCATCTTGCACCACCAGGCAGGCCGGTGAATCGACCAGCCGGCTGGTGGCACGCACATCAGCCGCCTTGTCTTTGAGGGCCTCTTTGAGGCGATCGAGCACCGGTTTGAACTCGGTTTCGGCCTGCTCGGCCGCTTTTTTCTCTTCTTCGTCCTGCAGCTTTCCCAGATCGACCGCACCCTTGGCCACCGACTGCAGCGGCGTGCCGTCAAACTCGTTGAGGAAGGACAGCGCCCACTCGTCGACCCGGTCGCTCATGAGCAGCACCTCGATGCCCTTTTTGCGAAAGATCTCCAGCTGCGGGCTGCTCTTGGCCGCCGCCTGCGTGTCGGCGGTGATGTAGTAGATGGCCTCCTGGCCTTCCTTCATGCGCGCTTTGTAATCGGCCAGCCCCACGCTGGGCGTGTCGGTGGTCGAGGAAGCAAAGCGCAGCAGCTTGGCCAGCCGCTCCCGGTTGGAGAAGTCCTCGCCCAAGCCCTCCTTGAGCACCGCGCCAAATTCGGCATAAAACGTCTTGAACTTTTCGGGCTCGTTGGCAGCCAGGTCTTCGACCATCGAGAGCACGCGGCGGGTGTTGCCTTCGCGAATGGCCTTGACCGCGCGGCTTTCCTGCAAGATCTCGCGCGAGACGTTGAGCGGCAAGTCGCTGGAGTCGACCACGCCCTTGACAAAGCGCAGGTAGACCGGCAGCAGCGCCTCGGCCTCGTCCATGATGAAAACGCGTTTGACGTAAAGCTTGACCCCGGGCGCTTTTTCCCGGTTGTACAGGTCCATCGGCGCTTTGGACGGGATGTACAGCAGCTGCGTGTATTCGGTCGCGCCTTCCACCCGGTTGTGGGTGTGCGCCAGCGGTGCGGTTTGGTCGTAGCTCAGCTGCTTGTAGAACTCCTCGTACTGCTCCTGGCTGATGTCCTTTTTGGCGCGACTCCACAGCGCGCTGGCCTTGTTGACGGTTTCCCACTCGTCGGTGCGCACCATCTGGCCGGGCTGCTCGTTTTCGCCCTCTTTCCACTCCTCTTTGGGCATGAGGATGGGCAAGCTGATGTGGTCAGAGTACTTGCTGATAATGCCCTTGAGCTTCCAGGCGCCGAGGTAATCGCCCGCATCTTCTTTGAGGTGCAAGATCACGCGCGTGCCGCGTTCGGCCCGGGTGATGTCCTCGACCTCGAAGTCGCCGCTGCCTTGACTGCTCCAGCGCACCCCCTGCTCGGTCGGCAGGCCCGCGCGCCGGCTCTCGACCGTGATGCGATCGGCAACGATAAAACCTGAGTAAAAGCCGACGCCGAACTGGCCGATGAGCTGGGCGTCGTTTTTCTGGTCGCCCGTCAGCCGGCTCATGAATTCGCGCGTGCCGCTTTTGGCGATCGTGCCCAGGTTGTCGATGGCCTCCTGCCGCGCCAGGCCAATGCCGTTGTCGGTGATGCTCAGGGTGCGCGCATCCTTGTCAAAGTCCAGCTTGACCTGCAGCTCGGGCGCATCTTCAAGCAAGGCGGCGTTGTGGAGCGACTCAAACCGCAGCTTGTCGCAGGCATCGGACGCATTTGAAATGAGCTCGCGCAAGAAAATATCAGGATTGGAATAAAGAGAATGGGTGACCAGCTTGAGCAGCTGGGCCACCTCGGCCTGGAAGGAGTGGGTCTGGCTTGTCATGCCGGCCGAGTTGGGGGCGCCCGCACAGGTTTCAAGACCCGGCTGTGTCATGATCGGACCCACCGTCGCTTTCACCCCCATGAGTTCCACTGAATTTTGGGCCTTGTTGGCTCTGGCCACGGCCATGAGTTTCACGCCCGGCCCCAACACCACGCTGGCGGCCGCGCTGGCGGCCAACGGCGGCCTGCGCCATGCCCTGCCCTTTGTGTGCTCGGTGCCGGCCGGCTGGGGCGTGCTGCTGACCTTGTGCAGCCTGGGCCTGGGCGCCCTGGTGGTGGCCCTGCCGCTGCTCAACTGGGGCATCAAAGCGCTGGGCGTGGCCTATTTGTGGTGGCTGGCCTGGCGGCTGGCGCGAAGCAGCGCGCTAGCCAGCGGCCAAGGCGCGATGCTGCAGGTGGGGTTCATCCAGGGTATGGCGCTGCAGTTTCTCAACATCAAGGCCTGGATGCTGGCGCTGGCCATTGTCAGCGGCTGGATCGCGGGCCAGGACCAGCCCGCGCTGCGCTTTGCCGAAGTGCTGCCGGTGATGCTGGCCTTCGCTTTCGCCAGCAACCTGACCTACGCGCTGGTGGGCACGCTGCTGCGCCAGTGGCTGGCCGGACCCGCGGGCACGGGGCGGCGGCTGCAAGGGTTCAACCGGGCCATGGCCGCGGTGCTGGTGCTCACCGGCGCCTGGATGCTGCAGCGATGAGCACGCCTGCGGCCCAGCGACGCGGCCTGCTGCTCGGGCTGGTGGCGGTGCTGATTTTTTCGGTCACCCTGCCGGTCACCCGACTGGCGGTGGGCACACCCCTGGAGCCACAGTTGTCGGGCGTGTTTGTGGCCCTGGCGCGCGCGGTGCTGGCCGCGCTGCTGTCGGCGATTTACCTGCTGGCCGTGCGCGCGCCCTGGCCCGAGCGCAGGCACTGGCCGGCGCTGATCATCATTTCGCTGGGCGTGGTGCTGGGCTTTCCGCTGTGCACGTCCGTGGCACTGCGCCACGTGGAGGCGGTCCATGCCAGCGCGATTCAAGGCGTGCTGCCACTGTCGACCGCGGTGCTCGGGGCGCTGCTCAACCGGCAGCGTCCCTCGGCGGGCTTTTGGGCCTGCGCCGGCCTGGGCAGCGCGCTGGTCATGGCCTACGCGCTGCTGCGTTCGGGCCCGAGCGCCTGGCTGCTGCACCCGGCCGACGCGCTGCTGGTGCTGGGCATGCTGGCGGCCTCGGTAGGCTATGTCTGGGGCGCGCGGCTGTCGGGCCAGATGCCGCCTGAACAGGTCATTTGCTGGTCGCTGCTGGTGGCCCTGCCCCTGACCGTGCCGGGCAGCTGGCTGAGCCTGCCGACCGAGCCGATTGAGACGCGCACCTGGCTGTCGCTGGTCTACCTGGCCGTCTTTCCGATGTGGGTCGGCTTTTTCTTCTGGTACCGCGGTCTGTCCCTGGGCGGCACCGTGCGCGTCAGCCAGGTGCAACTGCTGCAGCCTTTTTTGTCCATGCTCTTTGCGGTGGTGCTGGTGGGCGAGAGCCTCGATGCGCTGACCCTGGGCTTTGCGCTGGCGGTGATGGCCACCGTCTTGCTCGGGCGCAAGATGGCGGTCCACCCCGTGGAGCGCCACGTGGAGCCCTCATCTGAGCGCCCCGGCGAGCGCCGAGTCGACGATGCCGCCAAGCCCTCATGAACAGCCCCACCCTCACCCATATCGACAGCCAAGTACTGCACGTCTCGAGCAAGACCAACTGGTGGTTTGTGCGCGTGCGCGATTCGAGCGGAGCCGTCGGCTGGGGCGAAGGCTCGCTCAACGGCTGGGAGCCCATACTCGACGCGCTGACCGAGCACCTGCGCGATCCCTGGCTCGGTCTGAGCCTGGAGCAGGCCCGCCAGCAGCTGCAGGTGGCGCCGGCCACGGGCTTGCTGGGCGCTTGCGTGCTCAGCGCCGTGCTGCAGGCGGTGCTAAGCCTGCAAGCCCAGCACGCCGGCCGGGCGCCGCATGAGCTGCTCGGGCCGCTGCAGCGCCAGCAGCTGCCCCTGTACGCCAACATCAACCGCGCCACGCTCGAGCGCAGCCCCGCCGGCTTTGTGGCCACCGCCCGGCGCGCGCAGGCCCAGGGCTACACCGGCTTTAAGGCCGCGCCCTTCG
>CANHBU010000242.1 GCA_947458345.1 Comamonadaceae bacterium | reverse complement strand
GTCTGCGGCAAGTCTTTGGCCGTCGATTTTGGGTCCTTGGTGGACACTTTGGCGTTTTTGCTCGCTGCAACGGGCTTGGCGGAACCTTTGGCGGAGGCCTTGGGTGGGCTTTTGGCCGCTGTTTTCACCGCGGTCTTGGTGGCCGCCTTCGCCGGTGTCTTGGCCGCGGTTTTTGCGCCGCCTGCGGAATTTGCAACAGAGCCTGCTTTGGCCAGGGGCTTGGCCGCTGACTTCACGGCAGCCTTGCCGTTGGATGTGGATTTGACGGCATTGCTCTTGGCAGCCGGTGTGGTGGGCTGCGCCGATTTGGCAGACTTGGCGGTAGGCATAGAAGGTCCCCGGTTCAAAAAATCTTTATCTAAGCAACGCAGGCAATGCCGAGCCTGAAGGCGCAGCAGCCGCGTTACAGCGCGGACCCGCAGGCGACTTCAAACAAGTGGCGGGCGGGCGGGCGGCTTGGCAAGGGGGGTGGGCGATCATGGGTGTGCAGTCCTTGCGGGGGGTGTGGCTCTGTGATCCCAAAGGGCCCTGGTGCCAGGGGAGCCGGTGCCGGAGGTGCTGCTGTCGCGCTTGCCGAAACAGCTGCGGATTGTACCACGGTCGAGTGCGGCGCCCGTGCTAAAACCGCCGCATCGCAGCGGCGGCTTGAGCGGCACGGATCGATCGCATGCCGTCGCGCGCTTGCGCGTTTTTAGCGCGCAAGCGCTGCCAACTGCCGATAGCGCGCCATGGCCTGGGGGTCGGTGGCTGCGCGCTGGGCCAGATCGTCCATTTCCAACTGCCTGGCCCGTTTGAGCAACTCGACCAGGACTGGCTGGGTTTCTTCCCAGGTCGGCTCGATGTCTGACGGTATCTGGGCCAGCTGCTGCAGGGCGTAAGCCTCTTGGGGATGGCCGCGCAGGCCTTCTCTTAGGGCTGCCCAGGGCTGCACGCCGTTTTCGTGGATCTGTGCCTCGAGCCAGGCAAACACGGGACCATGCGGCGCGGGCAAGGCGCACAGCAGCGCGTGTTCGGCATCGCCGAGCCGGTCCCAAAGCCCAGGCTCGCTGAGCAGCATGCGCAAAACGCGGTCTTCCCGGCTGGCCGGTTGGATCCGGCCCGGCAAGCGGTGTGGTGGGCGGCTGGTCCGAGCGGCCTGCACCGGGCTCACGCTGAGCTGCGGCGTGGGTGCCGCGCCCTGGCGCCTGCCCTCGCGCGGCGCACCCTGGCCGCGCGAGGGCTGCCAGACCTGAAGCAATTCGCGGCTGTCAATTTGGACGGTATCGGCTATTTCGGCCAGCAGTTGGCGCTTGAGCGCGCCGTCGGGCAAAGCGGCCCACAGGCCTCGGGCCTGACTGGCCATGCGGGCGCGCCCCTCTGCGCTGGCCATCTCGCAGTCCTGGCTGGCAGCCTCAATGAGAAAGCGGCTCAAAGGGACCGCCTGCTCAACGTGCTTGGCGAAGGCCTCAGGCCCAAACTGCCGGATGAAGCTGTCAGGGTCGTGTTCGGCCGGCAGGAACAGAAACTTGATGGAGCGGGTGTCCGAGGCGAAGGGCAGCGCTGCGTCGAGCGCCTTGCGCGCAGCGCGCCGTCCGGCGGCATCGCCGTCGAAGCTAAAGACCACCGCGTCCGTGAAGCGAAACAGCTTTTGCACATGGTCGTTGGTGCAGGCCGTCCCCAGCGTGGCCACGGCATTGGCAAAGCCCAACTGCGCCAGCGCCACAACGTCCATATAGCCTTCGGTGACCAAGGCGTAGCCGTGTTCGCGCAGCGCCGCCCGCGCCTCGAACAGCCCGTACAGCTCTCGCCCCTTGCTGAACACCGGGGTTTCAGGCGAGTTGAGGTATTTGGGCTTTTCGTCGCCAAACACCCGCCCGCCAAAACCAATGCATTGGCCTTTGACATTGCGAATTGGGAACATGACCCGATCGCGAAACCGGTCGTAACGTTTGGCCTCGGAGGCCTCATCGCCGGTGATGATCAGTCCACACTCGACCAGGCTCTCATGGCCGTAATCGGGGAACACGCTGGCCAAAAAGCGCCAGCCAGCCGGTGCATAACCCAAGCCAAAATCACGGGCGACCTGGCCCGACAGGCCGCGCCCCTTGAGGTAGTCGACGGCATGCGCCGCCTCTTTGAGTTGGGCGGCGTAGGCTTGTGCTGCTTTTTCAAGCAGATCGGTCAAGCTGCTTTGTTGCGCTCGAGCCTGGGCTTGGCGCGCCCGCTCGCTCGGGCTGAGGTCTTCCTCGGGAACCTGCAGCCCATACTGCTGGGCCAGATCCTTGACCGCCTCTGGGAAGGACATGCCCAGGTGCTCTATGAGAAAGCCGATGGCATTGCCATTTTTGCCGCAGCCAAAGCAGTGGTAGAACTGCTTGGAAGGGCTGACCGTGAACGAGGGCGACTTCTCGGTGTGAAATGGGCACAGGCCGGAGAAATTCGCGCCGCCCTTTTTCAGCTGCACATGCCGCCCGACGATGTCGACGATGTCGGCGCGTGAGAGCAGTTCCTGCAAAAAGGGGGTAGGTATGGCCATGGCGGTGTCGGGTGCCCGATATTTCAGGCAGGGCTACTTTAGCGCAGGCCAGATGGGCCTGCCCGGTCAGGCAGACCCTGGCAAAGTCGGGCGGGATCGGGCAGAGTAGGGCGGACCCGGGCAAAGTAGGGCGGACCCGGGGTGCCCGGGCTAGGGCCTTCAGCGCGGCGCCATGCGGATGGCACCGTCGATGCGGATGACCTCGCCGTTGAGCATCTCGTTTTCAAAAATGTGCCGCACCAGCTTGGCGTAGTCGTGGGGCAAGCCCAGCCGCGAAGGGAAGGGCACCGAAGAGGCGAGCGACTCGCGAACCTCTTGAGGCAAGCCATCGACCATGGGCGTGGCAAAAATGCCCGGTGCAATGGTCATGACCCGAATGCCGTTGCGGGACAAATCGCGTGCAATCGGCAGGGTCATGCCCACCACTCCGCCCTTGGAGGCGCTGTAGGCGGCTTGCCCGATTTGCCCGTCATAGGCGGCCACCGAGGCGGTGTTGACCACCACGCCGCGCTCACCCGATGCCTCGGGCGTGTTGCGGCTCATCGCATCGGCGGCAAGACGCAGCATGTTGAAGGTGCCGATCAGGTTGATTTGCACCACTCGGCTGAACATCGCCAAGGAATGGGGCCCGGTTTTGCCCACTGTTTTCTCGGCCGGACCGACGCCTGCGCAATTGACCAGTCCCATGAGCTTGCCCATACTGCAGGCCTGCTGAACCACCGCTTGGGCATCGGCCTCTTGGCTGACATCGCAACGCATGAAGGCTCCTCCGATCGCATCAGCCACCGCCTGGCCCTTTTCGACCTGAAGATCGGCGATCACGACCTTGCCGCCTGCAGCGGCGAGCATGCGTGCGCTGCCCTCGCCCAGGCCCGAAGCCCCGCCCGTCACGATAAATACCTTGCCCGCGATGTCCATCGTCATTTCCTTTCAGTGCTGCGCCGCAATCGGCTGGATTGACGTTTACGTAACGTCAATGAATGCATGATTATCGCTGCCCTGTTTGACGCTTACCTAAAACCGATCCTGTCGAGCATTTGCTGCACCCGCGTTTGGTGGGCCGCGACCTGCGCCACGGGCACAGTTTCGGCCTTGAACGCACCGCCGCTCATCGCCTGCAGGGCAGGATTGGCGGTCTTGACGGACGCCACCACCGGCCACTCGTTGTTGCCCTCGGCAAAATAGCTTTGCGCCTGTGGGCTGGCCAAGTACTCGATGAACGCGATGGCAGCCTGCGGATTCTTGCTGTGGCGAGCGACGGCTGCCCCAGCAATGTTCAAGTGCGTGCCCCAGGATTGCTGGTTGGGGAAGACCACCTCGATCTTGCTCATGAGCGCCTGGTCTTGCGCTAGGCCCGAGCGCATCAGCCGCGCGATGTAGTAGCTGTTGCTGATGGCCACCGCGCACTCGCCGCTGGCCACGGCTCTGATCTGGTCGGTATCCCCGCCTTTGGGTGCTCGGGCCAAATTGGCCTTCAGGCCCTGCAGCCAGCTTTCCATCTTGGCCGGCCCCAAGTGCTCCAGCATGGAGCCCAAAAGCGAGAGGTTGTAGGGGTGAGAGCTCGATCGCATGCACACCCGGCCCTTGTTTTTGGGCTCGGCCAACTCTTCGTAGGTATCGACATCTTCACGCTTGACCCGGGCTTTGTCATACACCACGACCCGGGCTCGGGTGGACAGGCCGAACCAGGCCACGCCGTCAGAGCTGGGGACCGCCCGCAGCTGGGCCGGGATGGCCGCCTCAAGTACTGCCGACTTGATCGGCCGGAACAGGCCGTCGGCCTGTCCTTTGCCCAGGCGAGCCGCGTCGACGAGCAAGATGACATCGGCCGGTGAAGCGCTGCCCTCGGCCTTCAGGCGCGCCAAAATGCCTGCATCGTCGGCATCGACCCG
>CANHBU010000241.1 GCA_947458345.1 Comamonadaceae bacterium | reverse complement strand
GAATATTGCGCAGCTTGATGTTGTAGTCACCGTCGTCGGTGCCGGGACGGAATTTGATTTCCTTGACCTCGATCACCTTTTGCTTGGACTTGGCCTCGGCAGCCCGCTTTTGCTCGGCATACTTGAACTTGCCGTAGTCAATGAGCCGGCACACCGGAGGAATCGCTGTCGGCGAGATCTCCACCAAGTCCACATCGGCATCGCCGGCCAGACGCAAGGCCTCCATCAGGGGAACGACGCCAATGGGCTCGTTGTCAGGGCCCATCAGGCGGACCTCCGGGGCCATGATTTCCCGGTTCAGGCGGTGCTTGCGTTCCTCGCGTTGGCGACGGTCACGAAATTCAGTAGCGATGGCTTGTATCCTTCAAACAGGGCTACGACAGCGGTAGCGGCTTGCACCCAAAGACAAATGCCCACCTGGTCCCAAAAGGGCCACAGACGAGCGGTTCAGGATTTGTTGGCAATGTCAGCGGCAATCTGCGCAGAAAACGCTTGCAGGGACATCACACCCAGGTCCTTGTTGCCTCGGGCACGCACCGCCACACAACCAGAAGCCTTTTCCTTGTCACCGACGACGAGGATGTAAGGAAGCTTGCGCAACGAGTGCTCGCGTATTTTATACGTGATTTTCTCGTTGCGCAGGTCCAGATCGACCCTAAGCCCTTGATCGGCCAGCGTTTTGGTGATTTCCCGACAGTAATCGGCCTGCGCGTCGGTGATGTTGAGCACCGCCACCTGCACCGGCGCCAGCCAGCTCGGCAAGGCACCGGCATGCTGCTCGATCAGGATCCCGATAAAGCGCTCGAGGCTGCCAACAATGGCGCGGTGCAGCATGACCGGTCGATGCCGGTTACCGTCTTCGCCCACATATTCGGCATCGAGCCGCTCGGGCATGGAGAAGTCAACCTGAATGGTGCCGCACTGCCACTGCCGGCCCAGCGCGTCTTTGAGCGTGTACTCAATCTTGGGGCCATAGAAGGCGCCGTCACCCTCGGCGATCTCGAACTGGCAACCAGAGGCGCGCAAGCTCTGCATCAGGGCCTGCTCGGCCTTGTCCCAGCTTTCGTCCGATCCGATGCGCTGCTGCGGTCGGGTTGCCACCTTGTAGATGATGTGCTGAAAACCAAAGTCGGCATAGACCTTTTGCAGCAAAGTCGTGAAGGCCAGCACCTCGGGCTGAATCTGGTTTTCGGTACAAAAAATATGACCGTCGTCTTGTGTAAAGCCGCGCACCCGCATGATGCCGTGCAAGCCTCCCGAGGGCTCGTTGCGGTGGCACTGGCCGAATTCACCGTAGCGCAGGGGCAAGTCACGGTAGCTCTTGATGCCCTGCTTGAAGATCAGGATGTGCCCGGGACAGTTCATCGGCTTGAGGGCGAACTCGCGCTTTTCGCTCTCGGTGGTGAACATGTTGTCGCGGTACTTGTCCCAATGTCCGGTTTTCTCCCACAGGGTCTTGTCGATCACCTGCGGGCCTTTGACCTCCTGGTAACCGTTGTCCTGGTAGATGCGTCGCATGTACTGCTCAACGCCCTGCCAAAGCGTCCATCCCTTGGGGTGCCAAAACACCAGACCCGGCGCGTGGTCGTCGATGTGAAACAGGTCCAACTCGCGCCCGAGCTTGCGGTGGTCGCGTTTTTCGGCCTCCTCCAGCAGTGTCAGATGCTGCTGCAACTCGTCCTTGGTCGCCCAGGCGGTGCCGTAGATGCGTTGCAGCATCTCGTTGCGGTGGTCACCCCTCCAGTAGGCACCGGCCACCTTCATCAGCTTGAAATGCTTGAGCCGACCGGTGCTGGGCACGTGCGGGCCGCGGCAGAGGTCCTCAAAAAGGCCTTCACGGTAGAGCGAAACATCCTGGCCAGCCGGGATAGAGCCGATGATTTCGGCCTTGTAGTGCTCGCCCATGGCTTTGAAATAGGCCACCGCCTCATCGCGAGGCAGCACACGGCGCACGACCGGCTCGTCCTTGGCCGCCAAGTCGGCCATCCGCTTTTCGATGGCCTGCAGGTCTTCGGGCGTGAAGGGGCGCTTGTAGGAAAAATCGTAATAAAACCCGTGCTCGATCACCGGGCCGATGGTCACCTGCGCCTCAGGGAACAACTCTTTGACCGCATAGGCCAGCAGGTGGGCCGTAGAGTGACGGATCATCTCCAGGCCCTCGGCGTCCTTGGCCGTGACGATCGCCAATTTGGCATCGCGCCCAATGGTGTAGGTGGTGTCCACGAGTTGGCCATCGACCTTGCCGCCCAAGGCCGCCTTGGCCAGGCCGGCTCCGATGGATGCGGCCACTTCGGCCACCGTCACCGGCTGGGCAAACTCACGCAGGGAACCGTCGGGAAGAGTGATCTGGAGCATGGCTGCAAAAAAGTAAGACGCAAACAAAAAGCGCGGCGAGCCGCGCTTTTTGACCCATTGGAGTCGGGCAGGCGCGAGTTGCCGGCCATCAACGGCCGCAAAGGATCCTCGAAGGAGTTCGCGGTGTCATAACCCAGACGCCTTTCCCGACTCTTGCTTGTTGAAACAGCGCAGATTTTGTCACAAACACTGCGGCGCGCAGGCGCTGCGGCGACCACAGCCAGTTCGCGGCCAGTTCGCGGCTAATAGGCGACCGGGCAAAGGCTTAGGCCTGGCTTGCGCAGCCGGCTCGCGCTGCTTGACCGCAAAAAAGCCCGGGGATCGCCCGGGCTTGGCACTGGCCGCGAGGTCGGCAGGCGTCAATTCAAGCTCAGTGGAACTGCTCCTCTTCGGTCGAGCCCGTCAGGGCTTTCACCGAAGAGGATCCGCCTTGAATGACCGTGGTCACATCGTCGAAGTAGCCAGCGCCGACCTCCTGCTGGTGCGACACGAAGGTGTAGCCTTGCTCGCGCGCGGCAAACTCGGGCTCCTGCACCATGTTGACGTAGTGCTTCATGCCCTCGCCCTCGGCATAGGCCTTGGCAAACTTGAAGGTGTTGTACCAGTTAATGTGGATGCCGGCCAAGGTGATGAACTGGTACTTGTAGCCCAGCGCGGACAACTCGTCCTGGAAGGCGGCGATCGTCTTGTCGTCGAGGTTTTTCTTCCAGTTAAAGGAGGGCGAGCAGTTGTAAGACAAGAGCTTGCCCGGGCAAGCGGCATGCACCGCCTGCGCGAACTCGCGCGCAAAGCCCAGATCGGGCGTGCCGGTCTCGCACCACACCAGATCGGCATACGGTGCGTAGGCCACGCCGCGGCTGATGGCCTGCTCCAGGCCATTTTTGACGCGGTAAAAACCCTCCTGAGTGCGCTCGCCGGTCAGGAAGCGCTTGTCGTTGGCATCGTGGTCGCTGGTCAGCAAGTTGGCAGCCTCGGCATCGGTGCGGGCCAGCACCACGGTGGGCACGCCCATCACATCGGCTGCAAAACGCGCCGACAGCAGTTTCTCAATGGCCTCATGCGTGGGCACGAGCACTTTGCCGCCCATGTGGCCGCACTTCTTGACCGCTGCAAGCTGGTCCTCGAAGTGCACGCCGGCCGCACCGGCTGTGATCATGTTCTTGGTCAACTCGAATGCATTGAGCACGCCGCCAAAACCGGCCTCGCCGTCAGCCACGATAGGCAGGAAGAAGTCCACGTAGTCCTTGGAGCCTGGCTCAATACCCCGCCCCCACTGGATCTCGTCGGCACGCTTGAAGGTGTTATTGATCCGGCGCACCATGGTCGGCACCGAGTCGTAGGCATAGAGCGACTGATCCGGGTACATGGTCTCAGACGTGTTGCCGTCGGCCGCGACCTGCCAGCCCGACAGGTAAACCGCCTCAAGACCAGCCTTGGCCTGCTGCATCGCCTGGCCGGCGCTGATGGCGCCAAACGCATTGACGTAGCCCTTCTTGGCTTCGCCATTGATCAAGCGCCAAAGCTTTTCAGCACCGCGCCGCGCCAGTGTCTGCTCAATCTGCAGGCTGCCGCGCAGGCGCACCACGTCAGCGGCGCTGTAGCCGCGCTTGACGCCCTTCCAGCGCGGGCTGTGGGCCCACTCTTTTTCAAGAGCGGCGATCTGTTGCTCACGGCTGAGCTGTTCATTGAGGGCTTGAGGCATGTGGTCACTCCTTGAGGTTGAAAAATAAACCCGGGCCGCTGGGTCAGGCCAGATGACGCTGGGGTCAGGCCTGCCGCTGGGTCGATGGCCACACTTTAAGTCTTCTATAAGACTCAAGATTGCTCTTGTGTCTTATATAAGATAAAAATTTTCCTCAATCAAATCAATGATTTATCGATTTGATTCCTCATTGCGAAACGCGATGTCTCATATTGAGAAATTTCGCTGCGGTGCAGCATCTGCAGTTTTTACATGGAGAAATCAATTTTCCATGTTGTGAAATAACGCTCAGCCACGACCCTCCGGTCCACCGCGAGCCAAGTGCGCGAGCCAATCGCCCGATTCGATCAAGGGCCAGGCACGGG
>CANHBU010000240.1 GCA_947458345.1 Comamonadaceae bacterium | reverse complement strand
TTGCCAACACCGACCACTTCATTTTGGGCGAGGGCAATGCCATGGTGATTGATTTGGTGAGCAGTTGGCTGCGCAAGAATCTGCCCTTGCAAGCCTGAGTCCTTAACTTTCTAAACGCGGGAGTTTTTTATGCACAAGCGTCATTTGTTGCGGGCTCTGGGCGCCGCTGCGGTCACCGGCCTGGCTGCCAGTTCGGCGGCTTGGGCTCAAAGCGGCCCCTACCCGAATCGACCGATCCGGCTGGTGGTGCCTTTTGTGCCCGGTGGCACGCTCGATGTGGTCGCCCGTTTGATCGCGCGCCAATTGCAAGATGTGCTCAAGCAAGCGGTGGTGGTCGACAACCGCGCCGGCGCCGGCGGGGCAGTGGGCGTGGACCATGTGGCCAAAAGCGCAGCCGACGGTTACACCTTCGTGCTCAATGCGGCCACGCCCATGGTCACGGTGGTGAGTCTGCAGGCTACGCCCTATGACGTGATCAAGGACCTGGCGCCGGTGGTTCAGGTCACCACCTTCGACTATGTGCTGGTGGTCAACGCCAAGTCGAGCATCAACACCATGCAGGACTTGGTGCAGCAGGCGCGCAAGCAGGCGGGCAAGCTCAACTACGCCAGCGCCGGCACCGGTTCGGGTCAGCACATGTACATGGAGCTCGCGCGCGGTGCTGCCGGCGTGCAGATCCAGCACATCCCCTACAAGGGCAATGCGCCGGCGATGCAGGCCCTGCTGGCCGGTGAGGTGGACATGATGTTTGACACCACCCTGGGCGTTTTGCCGCAGATACAAGGCGGCCGCTTGCGCCCGCTGATGACCAGCAGCGCCAAACGGCTAGAAGCCCTGCCCCAGGTGCCGACCATGGACAGCCTGTTCCCCGGCTCGGGCATACAGGGCTGGCACGGCATTTTTGCCCCGGCTGCGACCCCCAAAGAGGTGGTGGCCACTTTTTATGAGGCCACTCGCAAGGTGCTCGCCAGCGCAGAAACTGCAGCCAAGCTGCGCGAGCTGGGCCTGGAGCCTTCGGGCATGGGCCCAGAGCGTTTTGCCGAGGTGGTCCGCCGCGACCACGAGCGCTGGGGCAAGCTCATTCGCGACAACAACATCAAGGCCGACTGAGCCCTGGCTACCCTACAAAGCATCGATCCATGTCTGAACCGTCCGCCGCACCCCAAAGCTGTGACCTGCTGGTCACCCACATCGACTGGCTCATCACCGTCGATCCCCAGCGGCGGGTCATCCGTGATGCGGCCTTGGCCGTCAAGGACGGGCGCTTCGTCGAGGTGGGCAAGACGGCCGACTTGCTCGCGCGCTGGCAGCCCAAACAGGCGGTGCAGGCGCGCGGCACCGTGGTCACGCCCGGCCTGATCGACAACCACCTGCACGCCTCGTTTCAGCTCTCGCGCGGACTGGCCGATGAAGCCAATGCGCAGCAGTTTTTGTTCGAGCACATGTACCCCTACGAGGCGGCCAACAGCCGCGAGGACGTGCAGGTCAGCTCGGCGTTTGCCGCGCTCGAACTCATGCGTCATGGCGTCACTTGCTTTACCGATCCGGGCAATTACCATCCCGATGCCACCATTGAAGCGGTGCTGGGCACAGGCATGCGTTTGGTGGCCGCTTGCTCCTGCTTTGACAAGACCAAGTCGGTGATGGGTTTGCTGCCTGCGAGCATGATCGAGTCGACCGAGGCCTGCCTGGACAAGACCGAGGCCTTGTTTGAGCGCTACCTGGGTCACCACCATGGGCGCCTGACGATGTCGGCCTCGTTTCGGGGCATGAACAATGCGAGCGATGCCTTGATCACCGGCCTGAAGGACTTGGCCAACAAGCATGGTGTGAAGCTGCAGACCCATGCCTGCTTTAGCTACCAGACCCACGATGCCAGTGTGGCCGCCAGCGGCAAGGCCGAGATCGAGCGGCTCGAAGCGCTGGGCGTGCTCGACGAAAACATGATCTTGGTGCACTCGGGCTGGCTCGAGCCGCAGGAGGTGGCCTTGCTGGTCAAGCGCAAGCCCACCTTGGTCTGCAGCCCTTCCTCGTCCTTGCACAACGGCTATGGCTATATGGCCGCTGGCCACCATCCCGAACTCATGGCCATGGGCGTCAATGTGAGTCTGGGCTCAGACCATGCTTCGTCGGGCGTGGTCGACATGATCCAGGAAATGCGCATGGCCGCCTGCATGTACAAAGAGTTGCGCATGAACCCGCGCGTCATGCCGCCCGAGCATGCGATCGAGATGGCCACGCTCAATGGGGCCAAGGGCGTGGGCCTGGCCCATCGCATCGGCTCGATCGAGGTCGGCAAGGAGGCCGACTTTGTGCTCTTCGATGCGAGCCAGCCCGAATGGCAGCCGCTCTATAACCCGGTCTCCAACTTGGTCTACAGCGCAACGGGCAGCAGCGTCAAAGACGTCTTTATTGCCGGCGAGCAAGTGCTCAAGGACGGGCGTCTGACCCGCATTGATCACGACGCGCTCATGCGACAGGTCGGCCAAGCCGCCGAGCGCATCGCCGCCCGGCTGGACATGAAAAAGCTGCTCAAAGGCTTTTGGCCCGTGAGCTAAGCCGCCTTGAGCGCGCAAGCGATCACGCGTTGTAGGAGCGTTGCCCTCTGCGCGCTATCGAGCCTGGTGTAGGAGCGCCGCCCTCGGCGCGGTGGGGCTTTGATCAGGCGACGCTGCCGTCGGCCGATCGGCGCAGCACCCGGCCCGGCAGTTGGCCGGTGTGTTGGGCCTGATCGATCACCACGACTCCGTTGACCAGCACCGTGGTGCGCTCGCCCGCCGGGTAGCGGTGCGGATCTTCGTAGGTCGACAGGTCCAGGAAGACATCGGGCTCAAACAGCGTCACGTCGGCGGCCAGACCCGGCCGCAGCAGACCGCGGTCGCGCAAGCGCAGGGCTCTGGCGGTCGCGCCGGTCATCTTGAAGATCGCTTGCGCCAAACTGGTGACCTGCTGGCGGTGCACATAGCGGCCGAGCACGCGCGCGAAGGTGCCGTAAAAGCGCGGATGTGGCATGCCCTGGCTGACGGTGCCGTAGTCGGCCACACAGTTGCCATCGGAGCCCACCAGGGCATGCGGGGAGCGGATCAGGGTGCGCACATCGTCTTCTGAAATCGATGTCACCAGCACCCGCGTGGCGCCGCGGTCTTCGATCAGGTGGTCGCACAGGGCATCGACCGGATCGATGCCGCGCTCTTGGGCCAATTGGGCCAGGGTCTTGCCGGCATGCTGCGGCAGGTGCGGGGTGATGGACAGGCGCACCGCGTCCCACGAGGCGATGCGTCCCCAGTTGTTCAGTCCGTCGCGGGCGATGTCGTGGCGGATGCGCTCGCGCGTGTCGCTTAGGCGCAAGCGCTCGAGCATGGCCTCGACACCGCCGTCTTGCACCCATTGGGGCAGGATGTTTTTCAGCGGATTGCTGCCGGCGGTGTAGGGGTAGGCGTCGCAGTCGATGTCTGCGCCCGCCTCGCGCGCGGCTTGCAGGCGCTCGAGCGCGACGGCGGTTTGCCCCCAGTTGTCCATGCCCGAACACTTGAAGTGCACCACCTGCACATGGACGCGGCAGGCGCGCGCCACCTCGATGGCCTCATCGAGCGCGGCCAGCACGCCGTTCGATTCGTCTCTCAGGTGCGTGAAATAGGCGGCCCGGTGCGGCTCGAGCTGGCGCACCAGTTGCAGCATTTCTGGCGCTTGCGCGTAAGCGCCGGGCGGCGTGAACAGTCCGCTGGACAGGCCCAGCGCGCCCGCTTGCAGCGCCTCGTCAAGCAGCTCTTGCATCTGCGCCATCTCGGCTGGGGTGGGCGCGCGCTGGGCCATGCCCATGGCCATCAGGCGCAGCGTGTTGTGGCCCACCAGCATGCCCGCATTGACGGCGGTAGCGGGGAAGGTGTCCAGGTACTGGGCAAACCCCATCTGCCGAAAGGGCAGCCACGGCGCGCTCGGGCTCAGGTAGTCGGCCAGCAGCTGCACTTTTTCGGGCAGGCAGGGCGCCACCGAAAAACCACAGTGGCCGATGATCTCGGTTGTCACGCCCTGGCGCAGCTTGCTCTCGGCCTTGGGGTTGATCGGCAAGGTGAAATCGGAGTGCGTCTTGATGTCGATGAAGCCCGGTGCCACGGCCATGCCGGTGGCATCGATCACCCGATGGGCCTGCACGCCCAGATCTTGGCCAATGGCCAGCAGGCGTGTGCCTGCAATGGCCACATCGGCTTGTACGCCGGGCGCGCCGCTGCCGTCGTAGACCGTGCCGCCACGGATCAGGATGTCGCATTGCATGGCTGCAGCGCTCAGTTCAGGGGGCCAAGGAAAACCTCGCCCATGCAGCTGTCGGTCTGCGCATCAATCTGCTCGGGCCACAAGCTGGGCTGGCTCGGCCAGCTGCGACGCTGCTCGGCCGGGCGCGGCAGTCCGCTCCAGCCGATTTGCTCCATCTCCCAAAACAGCTGCACCGCATT
>CANHBU010000239.1 GCA_947458345.1 Comamonadaceae bacterium | reverse complement strand
GGCCAAAGGTAGAAGAGGGGGTGCATTTTAGGAGATAGGCACAACTGGGCAGCAGCTTGCGTGCCGCGCAATGGGGCTGAAGTCTGCCGCCCACAAAAAAGCCGCCTTGCAGACTCTGCAAGGCGGCGCGATTGGTGGGTCGTGCGTGACTCGAACACGCGACCAACGGATTAAAAGTCCGCTGCTCTACCGACTGAGCTAACGACCCGGTGCCTGTGGCCAGACCGCTAGCAAGCGACCGATCTTTCCATCTTGGCGTTGCCGATTGCCGCATTCGCAGCTATCAGCACAGCCCGAAATTATAGCGTGAATTTTTAGGCTGCCTCGGCGCGCGCAGCAAGTTGATCGAGCACCCAGCCGGCGGCGCACAAACCGAAGGTCGAGGTGACGCTAACGACCGAGCCGTAGCCATGGCAATTCAAGCTGCTGTCATGGGTGGCCACGCTGGCGCCCTCACACTGAAGCCCCGACTCAAGCCCCGGGTCAGGCGCCGACTGAAGCGGCGGCTTGAGCACCGCCTCGCGGCTGAACACGCAGCTGATGCCGATTTTCTTGTCGCGCGGCGCACCGTGCTGGCGGCGCAGGCGGTAACGAAGCTGGGCCAGCAAGGGGTCGTGGGTCACCTCGGCCAGATCGGCCAGATCGACGCGATGCGCCTGGCGCTTGCCACCGGCGGCGCCGACACTGACAAAAATGCTCCGCGTCGACAGGGACCAAGCGGCCATCGCCAGCTTGGCCGAGACCTGGTCGCAACAGTCAATCACGGCCAGCGTTTGCTCGCCACCCACCTCAAGGCCTGCAAGCGCGGGCCAGTTGTGCTCGGTCACGAAGTCTTCGATGCAACGCACCTCGCAAGCCGGATGGATCTGCTCGATACGCTCACGCATGGCCTGGACCTTGGCCTGACCCAGCGTGGTGCTCAAGGCGTGCACCTGGCGGTTGACATTGGACTCGGCAATGTGATCGAGGTCGATCAGGGTCAGGCCTGCCACGCCGCTGCGCGCCAGCGCCTCCACCGCCCAAGACCCGACCCCGCCAATGCCCACCACCACCACATGGGCCCGAGCAATGGCCTTCGCACCAGCCGCGCCATAAAGCCGCGCCAGCCCCCCAAAGCGCCGCTGCAAGTCGACCCCAGTCTGGGCCTCCTGATCGGCAAGCGGCTGGCTCGTCACAGGCTGCGCTCAAGGCGCCAGATCTGCCAGCGCAGCGCCAAATAGCTGCCCGCCAGAATGCCGGCCAAGGCCACAAAGCTGCTCAGGCTCAAGGTCGACAGCCCCGACAGGCCCTGACCGATGGTGCAGCCCATCGCCGTGACGCCGCCCACACCCATGAGCACGCCACCGATCAGGTGCAAGGCGGTGTCCTCGGTGTCCCGAAAGCCCTCCCAGCGAAACGAGCGGCTGAGCACGGCCCATGCGGCAGAGCCGCTCACCACGCCGGCAACGGTGACCACACCCAGGGTCAGCACCTTGCTCTTGTCGCTAAAGAACATCAGCCAGTCGAGCGTATAAGCCATGGGCGCGACGAAGCTAAAGGCCTCGGCCCGGCCGGAATTGGTGCCCACAAACACTTCTTCGAGCGTCTGCGGATGCTCCTCGACAAAACCCAGATGCCCTGTGAGCCACCACATGGCCACCAGCAAGGCGCCCAATCCCAAGCCCCCGAGCAAATTGTCGAGGCTGCGGAAATTGCGCCCGAGTAAGGCCCACAGCAGCAGAGCCAGGCCGATCAGCAGACCCAGGACCAAACCCATCTGGGGCAAGGCCAGACCGGTGAGCGGGGCCAGCAACGAAGCCAAGGTGCCTGGGGCAGAAACCTCCACCGCTGCCTGATCCACGGTCTGCACACGCAGCACCGCCGTCAGCCCCCGCATGGTGATGAAGGCCGACACGCCCATGACCAGAAAGACCACCACCGATTTCAGGCTGCCACCGCCGATGCGGATCAGCGTCTTGCTGCCGCAGCCCGAGCCGAGCACCATGCCCACGCCGAAGAGCAGGCCTCCGAGCAGGGCCGAGAGCCAAATGAAACTTTTGCTGGCGTAAAGCGTGCGCGCCGGATCGATCAGCCCCGTGTAGGCCAGCAGGTGAAAACCGATCATGCCGATAGCAGCGGCCAGGGCCCACATACGCATGCGCGACCAGTCGCCCATGCTGACGATGTCGCTGACCGCGCCCATGGTGCAAAAGTGGGTGCGCTGTCCGATCAGACCAAACAGAAAGGCCAGCGCGAAGCCCGCGGCGAGCACCTGCTGCTGCAGGCTGCTAAATTGATTGAGATCCATTGCCCGATTTTAGGCTGGCACAGACGCGCCTGCTCACCGCCCGAGTCGGGCCACGCAAAGGCCCAGGCGCTTACCTGGGCAGCCGAGCCAGCAAGTCCTTGGCTTCGGCTGCAGCCTTGCTCTTGGGGTGCAGCTTAATCAAATTGTCCAGCGACCTTCTCACATTGGCGCGCGGCTCTTTGAGCTCAAGCTGACAGTTGGCAATGGCCAACATCGCATCCGGCGCAAGCGGGTGATCCGGTGCGAACTTGACCATCTCGCCAAAGCTCGCTTGTGCCTCCCGGCACTGCGACGAGGCATATTGCGCCTGGCCCAGCCAGTACAAGGCAGAGCCACGAAAGCCCGCATTGGGCACAGTGGCCAAAAACTGCTGGAGGTCCACGCGCGCGGCGCCATAATCTGCGCGCTGAACCTTGGCAACGGCAGCATTGTAGGCCGCGACCTCGGCCGGCAGCGCCTCAAAAACCCGGCCGTCTATCGTGGTCTCGACCGGCTCGATGCGCCGCTTGAGTTCGTCAATCTTGGAGCTCACCTCCTTGACGTCATTGGCGCTGCGCTTGGCACCTTCAAGCCCGGCCTCCAAAACTTTAACCCTGTCCTGAAGACCTTCTAGTGCCTTGCCAACATTGATCCGCTCGCTGGCCGACATGGCGAGATCGCTGACCAACTTGGTGCGCTCGCTGGCCGCCTTGGTCAGCTCGTCAGCCATATTCTCCAGGCGCTTGCCCAACTCGTCTCGCAAGCTGGTCTGCGCTCTCGTCAGGGCCTCCAAGGACGCATTCAATTCCTGGTCCTTTTTGCCCAAACCAGCCGACGCAGATTCCATTCGGGTCGTCGTTTCCCGCAAATTACCCAGTTGCGACTGGAGCGCGTTGAGTCGCCCGTTCAACTGCTCGCTATCGACCTGAAACTTTGACAAGCCGTCCTTGCCAAGCGAAATGTCCCTGGCCAGAACGGATTGGTCTCCGCTGAGTCGATCAACACTGGTGCGAAGCTGGCCCAGATCCGCATCGAGCTTGTCAACCACCCTCCTGAACTGCGCCTCTTGAGCGGCCAGGCTGCCCTGCAGTTCTTGTTTTTGCCGGGCCAACTCGACCCGCAGGTCCTGCCGCAGTTCCTGATTGTCCCGGGCGAGTTCAGCGCGCAACCGCCGGTTTTCTTCTTGCAACCCAATCAACTGGCCTTGAAGTTGCCTGTCGCCCTCAGCCTGCTCTGCGCGCAATCTTTCGATGGCGCGGTTCATCTCGTTGTTCAGATTTCTGATCATCACGGCCAACTCGGCCGTGCCCAGAACATTGCCAAACGGCAAGGACACGCTCGGGGGCAAGGACGCCTGGGCCGAAGCCATGGGAGCGCTGCACAGCAGGACCAAGGCGGCAGCGGCCGCACGAGCGAGGGTGGCGTGGGTCATGTTGTTCAGCGGTATTTGATCTCGGCGCGCCGGTTTTTGTCGTGCGCCGCGTCGTCAGCGCCGGCCACCGCCGGTTTTTCCTCACCAAAACTCACAGCCTCAACCTGACCATCGGGCACACCTTGCATGGCCAGGCGGCGGCGCACTGCCTCTGCACGCTTTTGACCGAGCGCCAAGTTGTACTCACGCCCGCCGCGTTCGTCGGCATGCCCCTCCACCACAAGCGCGCGCCCCTTGTTTGTGTTGAGGAAGCGGGCGTGGGCATCCACCACGGCCACCCCTTCGGGCTTGAGTTCAAAGCTGTCGAAATCGAAATAGACCACCGTGCGCTGCAAGTTGCCGGGCACCGCGCCCATGCCTGCTGCACCGGCTGCGCCCGCTGCACCGGCTCCACCCGCCGTGACCGCCGACACCACCGCACCAAACGGACCATTGACGCCTGCTTTCAACATGGCAATGACAGGGATGATGGTTAAAAAGATGCCGGCAAACAACTTGGCAACTTCCTGCATAGGCCCCCAACTGAATTGGTTGTCTAAATGAACTTGCGATGGCGTTAACCTGAGAGATATCAGGATGATCAACAAAAGTCCTGCATCGCGAGCCAAACCTGGCAAACCAACTTCAGTACCTGCCACATTGAAAGAGACATCGGATTTCCAAAGTCCACTCATCAAGACCAAGGCCACCACACAAGCCAGCAATACAAAGTTGACTTTGCCATCAAAACCAATTTGGCGAGAATCTGGCGTTGGGTCAACT
>CANHBU010000238.1 GCA_947458345.1 Comamonadaceae bacterium | reverse complement strand
TCACGGTTGATGATGAGCTGAATCGCCATGGCGCGGCGCACCGAATCCTCGGTGGGCGTGGTAATGGCTTCGTCAAAGGCGTTGGTGTGCAGCGAGTTGCAGTTGTCGTAAATCGCAATCAGCGCCTGCAGCGTGGTGCGAATGTCGTTGAATTGGATCTCCTGGGCGTGCAGCGAACGGCCCGAAGTCTGGATGTGGTATTTGAGCTTTTGGCTGCGCTCGTTGGCGCCATACTTTTCCTTCATGGCAACAGCCCAGATGCGCCGCGCCACCCGGCCCATGACGGTGTATTCCGGATCCATGCCGTTGGAGAAGAAAAAGCTCAGGTTGGGGGCGAAGTCGTCAATGTGCATACCCCTGGCCAGATACGCCTCGACGAAGGTAAATCCATTGGACAAGGTGAAGGCCAGTTGGCTGATCGGGTTGGCGCCAGCCTCGGCGATGTGGTAGCCCGAAATAGAGACCGAGTAGAAGTTGCGCACATCGTGCTGCACGAAATACTCGGCCACATCGCCCATCACCTTGAGACTAAATTCGGTGGAGAAAATGCAGGTGTTTTGCCCCTGGTCTTCCTTGAGAATGTCTGCCTGTACCGTGCCGCGCACATTGGCCAGCACCCAGGCTCTGATTTGCGCGGCCTCCTGCTCATCGGGCTCGCGCCCCTTTTCAGCCTTAAACCGGTCGATGTTTTGATCGATCGCCGTGTTCATGAACATGGCCAGGATGGAAGGCGCAGGACCGTTGATGGTCATCGACACCGATGTGCTCGGATTGCACAGGTCAAAGCCCGAGTACAGCACCTTCATGTCGTCGAGCGTGGCAATGCTGACGCCGGAGTTGCCCACCTTGCCGTAGATGTCGGGACGCAGATCCGGATCGTTGCCGTAAAGCGTGACCGAATCGAAGGCCGTCGACAGACGCTTGGCGGGCATGCCTTCTGACAGCAGCTTAAAGCGCCGGTTGGTGCGAAAAGGATCACCCTCGCCGGCAAACATGCGGGTCGGATCTTCGTTTTCGCGCTTGAAGGCAAACGTGCCGGCGGTATACGGGAAACTGCCTGGGACGTTGTCGAGCATCAGCCACTTGAGGATTTCGCCATGGTCCTCGTACTGCGGCAGGCTGACCTTTCGGATCACGGTGCCCGACAGGCTGCGGGTCGTGAGCGCGGTGCGGATTTCCTTGTCGCGGATCTTGACCACGAACTCCTCACCGGCGTAGGCCTGCTGCATCTCGGGCCATTGGCTCAGCAGCTTGCGCACGCCGGGCTCGAGCTGCTGCTCGCGCCCCTGGGCCAAATCAAGAGCGGCTTCGCAGGCGCGGGCCTTGCCCGGCTTGGTCTGCTCGAGCATACGGGCGGCCTCGCGCAAGTGCTGGATTTCACGCGCCAGCTTGGCTTGCGCACGGGCGCGCTTTTTGTAGCCGCGCACCGTATCGGAAATCTCGGCCAGGTAGCGGGTGCGCGCTGGCGGCACGATGGGGGTCTGGTTGGTGCTGTGGCGCACATCGGCGCTGGGCAGGCGAGCCTGCGAGAGCGCCAGGCCCAGTTCGGCCAAACGTTTTTTCAATGCCTGGTACAAGGCAGTGACGCCGTCGTCATTAAAGCGCGCGGCCATGGTGCCAAACACCGGCATCTGTTCAGTCGGCGTGCCCCAGGCTTCGCGGTTGCGCTGCACCTGCTTGGCCACATCGCGCAGCGCATCACTGGCACCCTTGCGATCGAACTTGTTGATGGCCACGAACTCGGCGAAGTCCAGCATGTCGATCTTCTCGAGCTGGCTGGCCGCTCCAAATTCAGGCGTCATGACATAGATCGGCACATCGACATGCGGCACGATGGCCGCATCGCCCTGGCCGATGCCCGATGTCTCGACCACGATCAGGTCAAAGCCGGCAACCTTGCACGCTGCCACCACGTCGGGCAAGGCCTGGCTGATTTCAGAGCCAAAGTCGCGGGTGGCCAGCGAGCGCATGAACACGCGCTGGCCCTGCGACCACGGGCCGATCGCGTTCATGCGGATGCGGTCGCCCAAAAGCGCGCCACCGCTCTTGCGCCGCGAGGGATCGATGGAGATCACGGCCACGCGAAGCGCGTCGTCCTGATCGAGCCGCAGGCGGCGAATGAGTTCATCGGTCAGGCTGGACTTGCCCGCACCACCGGTACCGGTGATGCCCAAGACCGGCACGCGGACCGCTTGGGCGGCCTGGCGCAACTCCTGCACCATGGCCGCGTCGGCCGAGCCGTTTTCCAGCGCGGTGATCAACTGCGCCAGCGCCCGCCAGCCCATCTCGCCGTGCCCGCCAATGGCCGCCACGGTTTTGGGCGCCAGGCCACTGAAGTCGTGGTCGCAGCGCATCAGCATCTCGCCGATCATGCCCTGCAAACCCATGCGCTGGCCGTCTTCAGGGCTGTAAATGCGGGCCACGCCGTAGGCCTGCAATTCGCGAATCTCGGGCGGCACAATCACGCCGCCGCCGCCGCCGAAAACCTGAATATGCTCACCGCCACGCGCCTTGAGCAAGTCGACCATGTACTTGAAGTACTCGACGTGCCCGCCCTGGTAGGAGCTGATGGCAATGCCTTGGGCGTCTTCCTGCAAAGCGGCCGTCACCACCTCGTCAACCGAGCGGTTGTGGCCCAGATGGATGACCTCGGCCCCCATGCCTTGCAAGATGCGTCGCATGATGTTGATCGCGGCATCATGCCCATCAAACAAGCTGGCGGCCGTGACAAATCGCACCTTGTGCGTCGGGCGATAGTTGGCCAAGGCCTTGAATTGGGCAGACATATCGGTCATGAAAAATCTCCGCGACGAAAAAGTGGACGCTGTCGAAGCCGGCTAGCGCCGCCTCGGCACAGGCGGCGGTCCCCAGCGTGCGAAGCGCAAGCCGGGCCTCTTGATTGACGTTTACGTAACGTCAATATAACCCAATCCGCCTCGCCCCGGCCCAACACGGGTCGCCCGAAAGACAAAGCGCCCCGATTGGGGCGCTTTGCTTCAAGCCTAGGGTCAGCGGCCGTAGAGCACCTGCGGCAACCACATCCCGATGGCCGGGAAGTTGTAGAGCAGCACGATGGCAATCACCTGAATCCCCATGAACGGCAGCATGCCGGCGAAGATCTGGTTGAGCGTGACGTGCGGCGGACTCACGCCCTTGAGGTAGAAGGCGGCCATCGCCACTGGCGGGCTGAGGAAGGCAGTCTGCAAATTGAGCGCCACGAGCAAGCCGAAGAACAGCGGATCGACGCCAAAGTTGTCGAGCAGGGGAATAAAGATCGGCATGAAGATCACGATGATCTCGGTCCACTCCAGCGGCCAGCCCAGGATGAAGATGATGACCTGGCTCAGGATCAGAAACTCGGTCTTGGTCAAATTCATCGACATGACCCACTTTTCGACCAGGTCCTGGCCGCCGAGCAGGGCAAAGGCCGCCGAGAAAATCGCCGAGCCCACAAACAGCCAGCAAACCATAGCACTGGTCTTGGCCGTCAGCAGCACCGACTCCTTGACCTGCGACTGCAGCCCCGATTGCTTGTAAGCCAGCAGCGCCCAGGCCAGCACGCCCAAGGCGCCTACCGTGCCGAGCGCGGGCGGCACTGCCGAGCTGGTCAAGCCTTCGGCGTTGGCAATGAACCAGGCCACACTGAACAAGGCAGGCGCCCACAGGGCCAGCCAGGTCAAGAAGACTCGGCCACGGCCCTCCTTGCGCTTGTTGACCACCGCGTAGATGGCGGCCAGCAGGTAGCCACCAAAAGCGCCAACGGCCGCCGCCTCGGTCGGCGTGGCCAAGCCCATGACGATCGAGCCCAGGACCGAGAGGATCAGCACCACCAGCGGGAAGAAGCTTTGCAGCAGCATCTTGAAAATTTCAAGACGCTGAAAGGTCAGCAAGGCGTAAAAGCCGATCAGGGCCAGGGCGCCGACGCCCAGACCGATCCAAAAGCCCTGGGTCGGCGCGGTCCGCTCCAGTGCCGCCACGGGCTGCGCGGCCGCTGCAGCAGCCCCTGCTGCTGGCTCCTGCACACCGCCAGCCACCGCTCCGGGCGGCTCCTTGACACCCGACTCGGCACCCGGCGGCACCTTCACGCCGGAGTCAGCGCCAGGCGGCTCCTTGACACCTGAATCGGCTCCGGGGGGCTCCTTGACACCGGAGTCAGCGCCGGGGGGCTCCTTCACACCCGAATCGGCGCCAGGAGGCTCCTTGACGCCCGAATCGGCTCCGGGCGGCTCCTTCACGCCGCCTGCAGCTGCGGGCTCTTTCAAAGCGCCCTCGGCGGCCGGCTCCTTGAGCCCACCGGCCGGCTCGGCCGCCGATTTTTCAGCCGACTCCGAGCCTGCAGGCTCTGCCACATCCCCCTGGGTTGGCACCGCCACCGGCTCGGCTGGCCGCGTGTGCAGATGCCAGGACCAGCCCGCAGCCAGGGCGAAAAACAGCAGCGGCAGCAGCACCACCAGCAGTTGTTT
>CANHBU010000237.1 GCA_947458345.1 Comamonadaceae bacterium | reverse complement strand
GGTGATCTGCTCGCCTTGCTCCTCCAGCGTCTGACCTGCATGCATCAGGCGGGTGGCTGCTGCGCCATGGCCCAACCACTGGGCCCCCATTTTTTGCAAGGGCTCGAGCACCGGGCCCACGCGCGGCAGCACCAGGGCGTTGGCCGCCACGGCCGGCGTGATCGCACGCTCGCGCAGGGCCTCGATCAGGCGAAACACCCCGATGCGCAAGCCCATTTCGCGTTGCGTCCAGCTGCGGTAGTCGGGGCTGAAACTGCCAAATTCGCCGACAAAGCGGGGATCGCGCACGCTGCCAGCGGGTGCCTCGAAATCCCAATGCTCGAGGTAGAGCACCACGAACAGGTGCAGCGCCGGTGCGCCGTCTTCGCTCGGGCGCAAGGGCAGGGCGCTGTATCGGTAGTGGGGATGGTCCATGGGCCGTTGAGCTTAGACGAGGACCGCTCGGCCGTTCGGGAAATAACCCCACACGGCACTTGAGGCTTGACTTCCTCGCGGCGGGACTGCACAGTTCGCGGTATTGTCCTATCAATAGGACAATTTAACCTATTTTTTAACACCACCCTTGAGGATTAACCATGACGTCTCCCCACCGCGTGTCCCGTCGATTGATTCTGCAGGCCGGCGCAGCCACCACGGCTCTTGGCGCCCCAGGCCTGCTGCTGGCCCAAGCCCGTCCCGTCAAGATCGGCCTTGTGCATCCGGTCAGCGGCGGCCTGGCTTACAGCGGCGGTCAGGGCCGTCTGGGTTGCCAGTTGGCCATCGATGAGATCAACGCGGCCGGCGGTATCAAGTCCATGGGTGGTGCCCGTCTGGAGGCGGTGTTGGCCGACTCGCAGTCGCGCCCCGAGGTCGGCGTCTCCGAAGTCGAGCGTCTGCACCAAGAGGGTGTGGCGGCCTATGTGGGCTGCTTTTCCAGCGCCATCGCGCTGCCGGCCACGCAGGCTGCAGCCAAGTACAACACCCCGTTCCTGATCGATGTGGGCGTGTCCGACAACATCGTCAACCGTGGTTTGAAGAACGTGTTTCGTCTGGCGCCCGGTTTCGGCAAGTGCGTCGACGATGCAATCGAGGGCCTGGGCCAGGTCAACAAGGCCGCCGGTGGCGTGGCCAAGAAAGCCGTGCTGGTGCACGAGGAGTCCGAGTTCGGCACGGGCACGGCCAAGCTGCTGGCGGGCAAGCTACCCGGTATCGGCATCGAGGTGGCCGAGGTCATCAAGCACGCCAACCCGACGCGTGATTTTTCCAACGTGGCTTTGCGCATCCGCAGCCTGCGTCCGGACGTGGTGATCATGAGCAATTACCAAAACGAGTACGTGCTGCTCGCACGCACGCTGCACCAGCAAAGGGTCGATCTGGCGGGCATGTTCAGCGTGCTCGGCGGCGGCTTCAACTACAAGCTGGTGCAAGAGCAGCCCGATGTCGCCCAGCACATGATGGACTTCAACCACTGGTTCAACCCACGCAATGCGCGTGCGGCCGACGTGCGCAAGCGTGCAGCCGATCGCAATGCGCTGTTCACCTTCGAGGTCTACTGCGGCTACAACTCGGTCAAGCTCTATGCCGATGCGCTGCAGCGCGCCGGTACGGCCGACAAGGAAAAGGCGATTGCCGCGCTTGAGTCCAGCACCTGGTCCGATCACTTCATGCCCTACGGCCCGACCCGTTTCGTCAATGGCCAAAACCAGGGCGGCCGGGCGGTGATGCTGCAGGCCAGCCGCACCGACATCGATGTGGTCTGGCCCAACGAGTTTGCAGCGGCCAAGCCGGTCTTCCCCAAGCCCAAGTTCAGCTGATCCAAAGCGCTACCGCGGCAGGCAGTGCCCGTGCGGGCGCTGCCAGTGTGCTGCGCTTTCCGAGCGCGGGCGGCTCGCCGCCTGCGCCCCTTGAGATCCTTTTTCCCTTCTCCTCCTTTAGAGGCAAGTCCACGTGGACCTCACCATTCTTGCTGCTGCCGCGATCAACGGCCTGCTGATGGGTGGCATCTACACCCTGGTCGCGTCGGGTCTGACGCTGATCTATGGCGTGCTGCACATCATCAATTTCGCCCATGGCAGCATGCTCATGCTGGCCATGTTTGCCGTCTATTTTTTGCTGACCAAGGCCGGCATCGACCCCTACCTGGCCCTGTTTGTCATGGTGCCGGGCATGTATGGCTTGGGCTACCTGCTCTACCGCCACATGATCGGCAAGCTCTCGCTCGGGCGTGACGAGAACATCCTGCTCATCACGCTGGGGCTGTCCATCCTGATTGAAAACCTGGCGCTCTTGTTCTTCAAAGGCGACTCGCGCACGATCTCGCTGGCCTACAGCGACAAGATGATCGAGCTGGGCCCGCTGCTGCTGGGCGTGCCCAAGGTGGTCTCTTTCGTCGCGGCCATGGTGCTGTGCGGCCTGCTCGGCCTGTTCATCACCCGCACCGATACCGGCAAGGCGATCCGCGCGGTGGCCAAGGAGCGCATGGGCGCGCGGCTGGTGGGCATCGATGTCGACAAGGTCTTTGCCATCTCCTTTGGCGTGGGTCTGGCCACTTTGGGCGCGGCCGCCTGCCTGTTGATGCCCATCTTCTACGTCTCACCTTCTAGTGGCCACGTGTTCGTCATCGTCGCCTTCACGGTGGTGGTGCTTGGCGGCATGGGCAGCTTTTTAGGCGCGGTCATCGGCGGGCTGATCGTGGGCCTGACCGAGTCCTTCGGGGGCCTGTTTCTGGGCGAGAGCCTGGGACAGATCGGCATCTCGCTGATCTTTATTCTGATTTTGTTGTTCAGGCCCTCCGGTCTGTTTGGAGACAAGCGATGAGCGGCGCGCGTTCGCCCTGGGCACTGCATGCCCTGCTGCTGGTGCTGGCGCTGATTTTCCCGCTGGTGTTTAGCTCGCCCTTCATGGTTAACTTCGGCGTGCTGGCGCTTTTTTATGCCTTCATTGGCCAGTCCTGGAATATCGCTGGCGGCTTTGCCGGGCAGCTGTCCTTTGGCCATGTGGCCTTCTTCGGTGTTGGCGCCTATGCCTCGACCATCGTGCAGATCCGCTTTGGGTTTAACCCCTGGCTGGGCTTGCCGGTGTCGGCCCTGGCCGGTGCGGCCGCCGGTTGGCTCATTGCGGTGTTGTCGTTTCGCGCAGGCCTCAAGGGGTCTTACTTCGCGCTCATCACCTTGGCTTTTGCCGAGGTGTTTCGCATCGTGTCCAACTCGGTGGAGATCACCGGTGGCGGGTTGGGCATGCTCATTCCCATGAAGCAGACGGCGGCCAACTTCCAGTTTGGTGACCGGCGGGTGTTTTATTTCATCATCCTCGCGCTGACGGTGATCTCGGTTGCGCTGGCCCTGTGGCTCAAGGCCTCGCGCTTTGGCGCCCGGCTGGCGGCGATCCGCGAAAACGAGGACTCGGCCCGTGCCTTGGGCATCGACACCTACACCGAGAAGACCAAGATCATGATGATCTCCGGCGCCATCGCGGGCACGGGCGGGTGTTTCTTCGCACAGTACTTTCTCTACATTGACCCGAGCATCGCCTTTGGCGTGGACAAGTCGGTCGAGATGCTGCCGGTGAGCATGATTGGCGGTGCTGGCACGGTCTACGGCCCGCTGATCGGCGCCGTTTTGCTTGCCGCCGTCAGTGAGGTGACGCGCGCCTGGTTCACCATTCAGGGCCTGTCGCTGGTGCTTTACGGCGCCTTGCTGGTGGTCATCATCGCCTACCTGCCCAACGGCCTGATCGATTTGTTTGAGCGCCGTGGCCGGCGCCGCGGGGGTTCATGATGCTCAAGGTGACCGATCTGACCAAGATCTTCGGCGGCCTCAAGGCCGTCGACAACGCCAGCCTTGAAGTGGGGCAGGGAAGCATCGTGGCGCTCATTGGCCCCAATGGGGCGGGCAAGACCACCTTGTTTGCCTGCATCGCCGGCTTCTTGCCGATCAACCAGGGCCAGGTGCAGTTCCTGGGACAGGACATCACCGGCTTGAAGGTGCACGACATCTCCCGCCGCGGCATGGTGCGCACCTTTCAGATCACCCAGCCCTTTGCCAAGCTGTCGGTGCTTGAGAACATTGCGGTGGGTTCCCACCAGTTGCACGCCCGCCGTGCCGATGCGCTGGCCCATGCCCGCACCATTGCCGAGCGGGTGGGCATGCCCGCTGCGATGCTCGATCAGCCGGCGGCCGACCTGACCGTGGCCGGTCGCAAGCGGCTCGAGCTGGCCCGCACGCTCGCCACAGACCCCAAGCTGCTGCTGCTCGACGAGGTGATGGCGGGGCTCAATCCCCAGGAGATTCTCGAGATCATCGGCATCATTCGCAAGATTCGTGACAGCGGCGTGACCATCTTGCTCATTGAGCACGTGATGCATGCGGTGATGAGCCTGTCGGAGCATATCTACGTGCTGTCCTACGGCAAGATCATTGCGCAGGGCGCGCCGCGCGAGATCGTGAACAACCGCGATGTGGTGGAGGCCTACCTCGGTCGGGGCGCGGCC
>CANHBU010000236.1 GCA_947458345.1 Comamonadaceae bacterium | reverse complement strand
CCTATTGCGCGCAAGGTAAATGAGCGGCCGCTTCGGCGGCTATTTTGTCGGTCATCAACAGGAGGTAAGGCCATGAAATGGGACCAAATCGAAGCAGATTGGAAGAGCTATAAGCCGCAAGCCAGCACCCAATGGGGCAAGATCAGCGAGGAGCAGCTCAGTGCCACGGCTGGGAAGCGAGAAAAGCTCTCAGCAAAAATTCAAGAGGTGTACGCCGTCAACAAGGACGAGGCGGAAAAGCAAATCAAGGCTTTTGAAGACAAGGCCCAAAAGCCACAGGCCAGCAAGACCAACGTGGGCTGAGGAATTTTGGATGTTTTCTCGTTCGTGATCGCCAAGACCGATCGCGACCGACGGCTTTTTCTGGTCCTGTCACGCGGGGCGTCAATCCCTTAAGCGCGGTTCGATCCGCCTGTGCAGTCCATACGCATCACCTTTCATTGGGTGCTGCGTTTTTTTTCGTCTGCGCACCCGCTGCACCGCGCCCGCGGGGAGTTGTCTGGAGCAAATGCCTTGTCCTACATCCATGCCTTTAAACGTCCGGTGCGGTTCGCCAGATTCACAACCCATGATGTCCTGGCTCAAGGTCCGAAGTCCACAAGGCCCTGCGGGTCTGCGGCGGGTCGTGAGGTCGCAAGACGGCACCCAGGTGGGCTTCATGCCGTGGGCTTGAGCGACGGCGAACTCACTCAAGACAACTTCAACTCTAAGGAAAAGCCATGAGTCTGGGAACCATCTTGCTGATCGTTTTGATCCTGATGCTGGTCGGAGTCCTTCCGACCTGGCCGCACAGCAGCAACTGGGGCTACGGGCCCAGCGGTGTGTTGGGCTTGGTGGCGGTCATCATCATCGTCTTGCTGTTGATGGGACGGCTGTAGTCGTTGCTCCTGCAGCTTGCGCCAAACCGCTGACTTGCGCCGGCTGGAGCAGCGGTTGGGCACAAGTGACCTCCTGCATCGGTGGGCGCAATGGCCCGCATTTTCACAATTGAAAGGGAGTCTTATGAACCGCAATTTCAAGCTCAAGATATCGCTCATCGCGGGCGCACTGCTGGCGATGCCTTTGGCGCAGGCCATGAGCAAGGCCGATTACACGGCTGCCAAAACCCGTATCAGCGCGGACTACAAGGCCGACAAGGCGGCATGCGCCTCTCAGGCAGGCAACGCCAAGGATGTTTGTGGTGAGGAGGCCAAGGCCAAGGAAAAGGTCGCGCGCGCTGAGCTGGAATACAGCTACAGCGGCAAACCCGCTGACCAGACCAAGGTGCTTGAGACCAAGGCCAAGTCGGCCTATGCGGTGGCCAAGGAAAAGTGCGATGACAAGGCCGGAAACGACAAGCAGGTCTGCGTCCAGGAGGCCAAAGCCGTCGAGACCAAGGCACTGGCAGATGCCAAGATGGGCAAGCAGATCGGCGAGGCCAGGAAAGACGCCGCCGAGGAAAAGCGTGAGGCCGATTACAAGCTTGCCGCGCAAAAGTGCGATGCCTTGGCTGGCGATGCCAAGGCCAGTTGCATGGCTGCTGCCAAAGCCAAGATGGGCAAGAACTGAAGGCCTCGCGGTGCCGGGACTGTGCAGATCTTGCCTAGGTCTTACAGCGCTCTGGGTAGAGCGTCGGACAAGAAGTCGTACACCGCACGGATTCGCTGATTGGTCCGGATTTCTTTGTGGACCGCCAGCCAAACCGGCAGTGGCGCAATTTTCAGCTTGGGCAGAACCGGGATCACCGCAGCATCGGTGCGGATCAGCTGCTCGCTGACAAACCCGATGCCCAAGCCGGCGCGCACGGCCTGCCATACAGCGATCAAGTCATCGGTCCTGAGGGCAAAGTGTTGGCGCTCGACCTTGAGCCCTTGCGCTGCGAAGCCTTTGAGCGTGTCGTCGTTTCGGTCGCCCCCAATCAGGTCATGAGCCAGAAGGTCTGAGGCCTGACGCGGCATGCCGCGCCGGCGAAGGTAATCTTGGTGAGCACAGGCGCCGAGCACCACCTTCCCCACCCGCCGCGCAATCAGGGTGGCCTGCTCGGGCGGGACCATGCGCACTGCGATATCCGCCTCTCGTCTCAAAAGATTGCTCACGGCGTTGCTGGCGACCAGTTCGACCTGAACCTCAGGCAGGGACAGTCTCATTTGTGCGAGCAAGGGGGGCAGGACGTAGCACGATACGGGCTGGCTTGCCGTGATGCGCACCGTGCCGGCTGTTGCGCGATCTGCACCCATGGCGCTGCGGGCCAGTTGTTCGGCCCCGCTTTGCATGACCCGCGCAGACTCTGCCAGGCGAAGTGCCGAGTGGGTGGGGATCAAGCCTCGTCCGGTCCGATCGAAAAGAACGACGCCCAGTTGCGCTTCAAGTTGCGCCACATGTCGACCCACGGTGGGCTGGCTCGTTTGCAGCTGCCGGGCAGCGGCAAGCAGGCTGCCGTGTTCCAGTACGGCAAGGAAGGAGCGTACCAACGACCAGTCCCAAAGGCTATTCATAAATGAAACTCAGACTGACAAAGATATGCCATTGTGTGTATTTCAAAGGCTCCACACAATACCGGCATAGATCTTTTTTTGACAAGCGTCGGCAGATATTGCGTCAACCGGGAGACCCAGATGGAGCACAGAACTTTGGCCCATGCCGCGCAGCACAGCAGCGAAGGCCGCGCTGCGGCCACCCTAAGCCGCCGATCCTTCATTGGCCTGGCAGGCGGGGGCGCCGTCTTGGCCGCTTGCGTCCCGCTTGCGGGCTGCAGCAGCGATCTGCCCGAGGCGGCCGTGCAGCCCTGGCGCAGCCCCGAGCGTGAGACGGACACGCGGCGCTTCATGCTCGCCCACGCGCTGCTGGCCCCCAATCCGCACAACCTCCAACCCTGGATCGCCGACCTGCGCGAAGGCGGGCGCATCCACCTGATCTGCGACGGCCAGCGCCTGCTGCCCCAGACCGATCCCTTTGGCCGCCAGATTCTGATCGGCTTTGGCGCCTTTATTGAGCTGGCCGTGATAGCCGCCGCGCAGCGCGGCGTGTCGGTCAAGGTCGATCTCTTTCCCGATGGCGCGCCCGCTGACCAAGCGCTGCCCAAAGACAGCCGCGTGGCCACCTTGGTGCTGGGCGAGCCGGGCAGTGCGCCGGCCGATCCCTTGTTCGCTCAGATCGTGCGTCGGCACACACGCAAGAGCGCCTACGCCAATGATCGCGCGCTGCCTCAAACGCTGGTGGGCAACTGGGCCGAGACGGCCAGCCGCTTCGGTCTGCGCAGTGGCCTGGTGAGCGGCGCAGCAGCCATGGACCCGATTCGCCGCATCACGCGCGAGGCCTACGAGATCGAGACCACCACGGCGCGCACCTGGCTCGAATCGGCTCGTGTGATGCGCATCGGGCCCGGTGCGATTGCCGCGAACCCAGACGGCATCAGCCTGAACAGCCCGATGTTGCGGGCGCTGCACACGCTCGGGCTTTTTGATCCGATGGAGGTGCCTGCGCGGGGCAGCAAGGCGCTCGAGCGCGTGATGGAGCGCTGGGTGCCGTTTGAGACGGCCAGCGGCTTTTTGTGGCTGGCCAGTGCGGACAACACGCGGGCGGCGCAGCTTGCCGCCGGCCGCGCCTATGTGCGCGCCCATTTGCTGGCCACGGCCGCGGGCGTCGATATGCACCCGCTGTCGCAGGCCTTGCAGGAGTTCGCCGAGATGCGCGGACCGCGCGAGGCGCTGCACCGCGCCCTCGGCGTCTCGGGCCAGACGCTGCAGATGCTCTCACGCGTAGGCTTTGCCACCGAGCCGCGCGGGCCGAGCCCACGCCGAAGCCTGGAGTCTGTGCTGCGCACTTGAGGCGCTGGCCGTCCTGTTGCCTCTCGGCGCTAGTGGCCTTTCACGCTATTGCCCCTTGACGCTACTGCCCCTCAGGGCTACTGTCCCTTGATGCGCATGTCGTTTTTCACGCTCTTGACGCCCTGGGTCGATCGGGCGAGCTCGACGGCCCGGCGGATGTCTTGCGCTGAGTTCACAAATCCACTTAACTGCACCTCGCCCTTGAAGGTTTCGACGTTGATCTCGGTCGATCTCAAGGTCGATTCATTGAACATGGCCGCCTTGACTCGGGTCGTGATCCAGGTGTCGTCGAGGTATTCGCCCGTGCCCTCTTGCGTGGGCGTTGAGCTGCAGCCGACCGTCACAGCAAGCGCAGCCGCGAGGACCGCGCCCTTGAGAATTTGAAGACGGTTCATGGGGGTTCCTTTGAAAGTGGTGGGCAGGCTGAGCTCGAAATCTTGGCCTTCCTTGGCCACCCCGTATGCCGAGCCGCTACAGACAAGAGGCTGCGCGGGCAAGGGCGGTGCGGGCAAGGGCGGTGCTGGGATGCGACTTCTTGCCTTGCATCCTAGAGAGCGTTTTGGGCCCTGCTCCTAGTTGCAGGGCCCGGGCCCGTGTCAGCTTCCGGTGGGGATTTTGTGTAGGCCTGCTTTGACCCTGACCGACTTAGGCCTCGGCAGCGACCGAT
>CANHBU010000235.1 GCA_947458345.1 Comamonadaceae bacterium | reverse complement strand
GTTGTGCCTGTTGAGCCCGTTGAGCCTGTTTGGCCTGTTGAGCCTGTTTGGCCGGTTGCGCCTGTGGTGCCTGTTTGTCCGGTTTGTCCTGTTTGACCGGTTTGTCCTGTGTGGCCGGATTTTGCGTGCGCGCCTTGAGATCGGCGCGTCGCGTGCTGAGCGCGGGCGCATCGGCGCTGTGCAAGGCCATGTCGCCTGCCAGCATCAGTTGCACTTGCTCCTGCGCAATGGGCCGGGCGGCCATTTCGTAGAGTGCCTGCAGCACCTGCATCGCCTGTTCGGCTTTGGCCTTGGGGCCTTCGATCTTGAATTGCTCGAAGCGGTGTGCGATGCGCACCTGCAAGGCCGCCTCGATGCTGCGCAGGTGGCTGTCGGTTGGCCCGCACAGATGTCCCATCCGGGTGTTGCTCGGCGGCGTGAAGGTGTGGCGCAAGATCAAGGCAAGGGCCTTTCGGGGCACGGGGGGTGGAAGGCAAGGTATCGGATTGTCCCCCCTTCGCGCCATCGCCGCTCGGAGCTTGGCGGTATCTAAGCGCCTGCCCGGCGGGGGCCAGATGCCGGCCCACTGATAAGATTTGCCCATGATCGGACGCCTGATGGGCCTGCTGGCCGAAAAGAATCCCCCCGAAGTCCTGCTTGACTGCCAGGGGGTGGGCTATGAGGTGCTGGTGCCCATGAGCACCTTCTACAACCTGCCGGCTGTCGGCGAGCGGGTCACGCTGCTGACTCACTTTGTGGTTCGCGAGGACGCGCAGATCCTGTTCGGTTTTGCCAGCGCCTCGGAGCGGTCGGCCTTTCGCCAGCTCATCAAGATTTCCGGCGTCGGGCCGCGCACGGCACTGGGTGTGCTCAGCGGCATGAGTGTGCAGGATCTGGCCCAGGCGGTTGCCGCCCAGGAGCCCGGGCGCCTGACCAAGGTGCCGGGCATCGGCAAAAAGACGGCCGAGCGTCTCTTGCTCGAGCTCAAGGGAAAACTCGGCGCCGATGTGGGCGTGGCGGCCGCAGCCCTGGGCGATGCGCAAAATGACATCTTGCAGGCCTTGCTGGCCTTGGGCTATAACGACAAGGAAGCGGCCCTGGCGCTCAAGGCTTTGCCCGCGGCAGTGGGCGTGAGCGAGGGCATCAAGCTGGCGCTCAAGGCCTTGGCCAAGTAAGCTTGTGGCATGAGCATACAGACCGACGACTTTGCCCCGGCTGCCCCTCGGGTGCTCTCCAATGCTCCGGCTTCGCCCCATGAGGAGGCGCTGGAGCGGGCTTTGCGCCCCAAATTGCTCGGCGAGTATGTGGGACAGGCCAAGGCGCGCGAGCAGCTCGAAATTTTTATTGGCGCGGCGCGACAGCGCGGCGAGGCGCTCGATCACGTGCTGCTGTTCGGCCCCCCAGGGCTGGGCAAGACGACGCTTTCGCACATCGTGGCCCATGAGCTGGGCGTCAACTTGCGCCAAACCAGCGGACCGGTGCTTGAAAAGCCCAAAGACCTGGCCGCGCTGTTGACCAACTTGGAGCGCAACGATGTGCTCTTTATCGACGAGATCCACCGGCTCTCGCCAGTGGTCGAGGAGATTTTGTATCCGGCGCTAGAGGACTACCAGATCGACATCATGATCGGGGAGGGGCCGGCTGCGCGCAGCATCAAGCTCGATCTGCAGCCCTTCACGCTCGTGGGGGCCACCACCCGCGCGGGCATGCTGACCAATCCGCTGCGCGACCGTTTTGGCATCGTGGCCCGGCTCGAGTTCTACAGCCCCGAGGAACTGGCCCTGATCGTCAGCCGCAGCGCCCGCCTGATGCAAGCGCCCCTGCATGAGGCCGGCGGCATGGAGATTGCCCGCCGCTCGCGCGGCACTCCGCGCATCGCCAACCGCCTGCTGCGGCGGGTGCGCGACTATGCTCAGGTCAAGGGCGATGGCACGATCACGCTGGAGATGGCCAACCGGGCGCTGGCCATGCTCGATGTCGACCCGCAGGGCTTTGACATCATGGACCGCAAACTGCTCGAGGCGGTGATCCACCGATTCGACGGAGGCCCAGTGGGCCTGGACAATATTGCGGCGAGCATCGGCGAGGAGGCCGGCACCATCGAGGACGTGATAGAGCCCTACCTGATCCAGCAGGGCTATTTGCAGCGCACTCCGCGAGGTCGCGTGGCCACCGCCGCCGCTTACCGCCATCTGGGGCTGCTTGCGCCGTCGGGGCGCAATCAGGCCGGCGAGCTCTTCGGCGCGGCCGATGGTCACTGAGGCGCCACGCAATGGGCTTAAGGTCATACCGCATGAAACGCCCCGCCACCTATTGGATCGCTTTGCTGGCCTTGGCGCTGGCGGGCTGCGCGGTCAGCCCAGGCGCCGGCGTCCCCGCTTCGCCAACGCCCTGGGAGAGGGCCGGGCGACCCGCCGAGGCAGGGGTCGATGCGCAAAGTCTGTGGCTGCACCAGACGTTTCCGGGCAAGCGCAAGAACCAGTACCGCTACGTCTGGCGTGAAGGCCGACCGGCCATGGCGGTGCAGTCCGAAGGCGCGATCAGTGCCTTGCGCAAGGTGGTGCACACGGGATCGGCGCCGGTCGATCAGCTGCGCTTTTCCTGGAAGGTGGCCTCCTTGATCGAGCAGGCCGATTTGCAAGACGGTGCCCGCAGCGATTCCCCGGTTCGTATCGTGCTGGCCTTCGATGGCGATCGCAGCGGGCTTTCGGCCAAGGATGCCATGCTGTCGGAGCTGGCCCGCTCGCTGACGGGCGAGGAAATGCCCTACGCGACCTTGATGTACGTCTGGTCCAATCGCCTGCCGGTGGGCAGCGTGGTGAGCAGCCGGCGCACCGATCGCATCCGCAAGATGGTCATCGAGTCGGGGCCGGCGGGGCTCAACCGCTGGCTCGACTACCAGCGCGATGTGAGGCTCGATTTCGAGCGCGCTTTCGGCGAGCCGCCCGGGCGTTTGATGGCGGTGGGCATCATGACCGACACCGACAACACCGGCGGCTCGGTGCGCGCTTGGTACGGGCCGGTGACCTTGGAGCGTGCGCCTTGAGAGCAGGCACGGGCGCCTGCAGCCCTCAGGCGTAGCGCTTGCTGCGCAGCTTGTTTTTCATATCCTGCAGCATGGGCTGCAGCATGCGTGCGTCCAGGCCCAGAGCCACGCAAGTGGCCAGGATGTCGATGATCATCAGGTGCAGCAGGCGTGAGACCATGGGGCTGTAGCGGTCGTACCCTTCAGGATGATCGGCGGCCAGATGAATATCGCCGGCGGCGGCCAAGGGCGAGCCACTGGCGGTGATGACGATCACGGTGGCGGCGTTTTTGCGTGCGATGTCGGTGGCATCCATCAGATCGCGCGTGCGTCCCGAATTGGAAATGACCACCAGGCAGTCGCCTGCGCGCAGCAGCGAGGCGCTCATGACCTGCATATGGCCATCGCTGTGGGCGATGGTGTGCACGCCGAGCCGGAAGAATTTGTGCTGGGCATCTTGCGCCACGATGCCCGAGTTGCCCGCTCCGATGAATTCGATGCGCCGGCCCTGTCGGCAAGCGCCCAGCAAGGCGTCGACCGCCTTGCCCATGGCATGGGTGCTCGCTTCATTTCGGTACTTCAGGAAAGCGGCCACGGTGTTGTCAATCACCTTGACCGTCACGTCGCTGACCTTGTCGTCGCTGTCGACGCTGCGGTGGATAAAGGGCACGCCCTCGCGCACGCTGCCGGCGAGCTTGAGCTTAAAGTCCGACAGGCCGTCATAGCCCAGGCTGCGACAAAAGCGCACCACGGTGGGTTTGCTCACCCGGGACTGAGCCGCCAACTCGCTGATGGGCTGGCGCGCAAAGGCCGCGGGGTCGCTCAACACCAACTGGGCCACCCGCTGTTCAGCGGGCGCCAGCGATGGCAGGCAGGCTTTGATGCGGTCGAGCATGGCGATGGGGTGGCTTTGGACGGCAGTGTAACTGAGTTACTTGTTTTTCGGCGCTTGGTTACCTGGCCCGCCAGGCGGGCCTACAGCCGCGCTGGTACGGCGCTGCGGTGCCCGCCGATAATCGCAAACCATGAACCAACTCGACGCGCTCAAACAGTACACCACGGTGGTTGCCGATACCGGCGACTTCATGCAGCTTGGGCAGTTTCGCCCGCGCGATGCCACCACCAACCCCTCGCTCATTCTCAAGGCGGTCAAGAAACCCGATTACCAGCCCTTGCTGCTTCAGACGGTGCAGGCGCATCGGGGCGAGCCGATCGACCAACTCATCGACCGCCTGCTCGTGCGTTTTGGCTGTGAGATCTTGTCCATCGTTGCCGGTCGTGTCTCGACCGAGGTCGACGCGCGGCTGAGTTTCGATGTGCGGGGCACGGTCGCGCGGGCCGAGCGTCTGATGGCCCTCTACGAGGACGCCGGCATCGGGCGCGAGCGGGTGTTGATCAAGATTGCCGCCACCTGGGAGGGCATCGCTGCGGCGCGCGAACTCGAGCAGCGCGGCATCCACACCAACCTGAC
>CANHBU010000234.1 GCA_947458345.1 Comamonadaceae bacterium | reverse complement strand
ATTGGCTTCATTCGCAGCAACCGCATCAAGGTGCTGGGCGTGGTCAATGAAAAGCGATTGGCCGCTTTGCCCAATGCCGTGCCGATTCAGGAAACCGTCAAGGGTCTGGCCGTCACGCCCTGGTATGGGGTGTTTGTGCCGGCCGGCACGCCCAAGGCGGTGATTGCGCAGTTGCAGACGAGCATCAACCAGGCGCTCGATGCCACGGATGTGCGTGACAAGCTGGCCAATGTGGGCGCCGAGCCCTACAAGCTAGGCGGCGAGCAGTTCATGGCGCTGATCCGCTCGGATCTGCCGCGCTGGGCCAAGGCGGTCAAGGATTCGGGCGCGACCATCGACTAAGTGGCCCCTGCGCCCACCCCAAAACTCAAGCTTGAACGTCACTCAATGAGGAGAGATTTGTCCATGACCAGTCGACGCACGGTTTTGATGGCGCTTGGGGCGGCGGCCGCCCCGGTGGCTTTTTCTCAAACAGCAGCCGGGGATTACCCCAGCCGAGCCATCAAAGTGGTGGTTCCGTTTCCGGCCGGCGGCGGCGGCGACAACCTAGCGCGTTTGGTTCTGGCTCGTCTGGGGCCCGAACTTGGACAAGCCATCGTTTTTGAAAATATCGGTGGTGCAGGTGGCAACGTGGGTGTGGCCTCGGTCACGCGGGCTGCCGCCGATGGCTACACCCTGAGTTACGGCACCAATGGCACCCACGCCATCAACCAGACGCTCTACAAGAATCCTGGCTTCGATCCGCTGAAAAACTTTGAGCCCATCGGCCGGCTCTCGCGCATCGCAGCCTTGGTGGTGGTGCGGCCCGGCTTGCAGGTCAGCAGCATGAGCGAGCTCTTGGCGCTGCTCAAGAAGAACCCCGGTAAGTTCAGCTTCGCATCGGCGGGCAATGGCACCACCTCGCACCTTGCGGGGGAAATTCTCAAGGCGCAGGCCGGTGTTTCCGCGGTCCATATTCCCTATCGCGGAGGCGCTGCGGCGATGATTGACCTGCTGGCCGACCGGATCGATTTCATGATCGATGTCATGCCCAGTACCGCGCCGCAGGTGCGATCGGGCCGACTGCGCGGTCTGGCGGTGAGCACCGCGCAGCGGGTCGCGAGCTTTCCGGACATTCCGACGATTGCCGAATCAGGCGTGCCCGGTTTTGATGTCAGCGCCTGGGATGCCTTGTTTGCCCCGGCGGGCACGCCCAAGCCGGTGGTCGACAAGCTCAGTCAGGCTCTGGCCAAGGTGCTGCGCGATGAGGAATTGCGGCAGCAACTGGCCCAGCGCGGCTCTGAGCCGGCGCCGGCCACACCTGAAGCTCTGCGCCAGTTCATACAACTAGAAATTGAACGCTGGGGCGCGGCCATCCGCCGCTCTGGCGCGAGTTTGGATTGATGCCCCCATGACCCTTGCTCCCGATGTCTACAAGGCCATGCCGCTGCCGGTGGCGCCGGCCTTGACCCACACCAAGCACTTCTTTCAGGCGCTGGACAATTTCCAGCGGGTCTTCGCGATCCGGCCGGGCGAGCAGGTGCTGATTCTTTCCGACCCGCTGCTCGATCCCCGGGTGATCGATGCGGTCATCGGTCTGGCCAAGGCACGGGGCGCGACGGTGCGGATCTACACCGAGCCGAGCACCCGTGTGACCGCTGTGCCCGAGCACATCAAGCCCTTGCTCGAGTCGGTGCAGTTCGTGGTCTCGACCTGGTTTTGCTCCATCATTGACCCCTTTTGCATCGCCATGCGCCGCAAGGGCCAGCGCTGGGTCAAGATCACCTATTTCCGCGACCTCGACTTGCTGCACACGCCGCAGGCGCGCTTCCCACTCGATGTGATGGGCGAGATCATTCGCGCCACTGCGCGCCGCTATCCGAGCCAGGGCGAGTTCGACCTGCGTTTTACCGACCCGCGCGGCAGCGACTTTAGGATTCACTTCACGCAGGAGATGCGCGCCAACCAGCTCTCCACCAACCGCTGGAAGGGGCAGATGACCGCCGAGAACGACGGCTCCTATGTGCACTACCTGCCCACCCATGGCCCCAATTTGTGGGACCACAACGCGGTCAAAAACGATTTGTCGATTCCCACCGGCATGTCGGGCGTGCTGTATCCGCAGTGGGCCATCGGATTTGAGCGGCCCTTCGAAGAAAAGATCGGCGTCTTTTTTGAGGGCGAGTATGTGAGTCGGGTCGAGGGGCAGTCCGAACAGGCGGTGATCCTGCGCGAGATGCTGGTGGGAGGTCGCATGATCGAGGGCGGTGGCTGCGGCTTCAACCCCAAATCCCCGCGGCACACGGTCTACCCGGCCGGCTCCAACTCGCCCGGCGCTTTGCATTTCGGGATTGATCTGCTCAAGCCCAGCCCCTACATCCGCCGCGTCATGCCCGACTGGGAGGAGCCGCCGGTGCATATGGACCTGATTGCGCTCGATGCCACCGTGCATGCGGGCGACAACATGCTGATCGACCAAGGTTTTCTGTGCGCTCTGCGCGACCCCGAGGTCGTCCGCATGGCTGAGCGCTATGGCGATCCGGTTGACTTGCTCGAAGGCTTTGTCAATTAGGCGGGCTTTGACCTGCTGCCATATCGCCGCCAAGGCGCGGCTCCCACTGCCTCTGGGTCAAACCACGGATCAGTGCATGCCGATCGCGCTCGGCCGCTTCTTGTAAAAGGTCAGCGGGCTGTGGCTTGCGGCCTTGAGCACCGCTGGCTTGATCTTGCCCACCACATGCATCTCACAGGGCTTGCAGTCAAAGCGCAGGGTGAGCTTTTCTTTGCCGTTGATCAGTTGCATGGGCTCGGCCTTGATGGTGCCCTGCACCCCGGTCACGCCCTTGGCCTGCTTGGGGCACAGGCTGAGCGAAAAGCGCACGCAGTGCTTGGTGATCATCAGGCTGACTTCGCCTTCTTCCTGCTGCGCCTCGTAGGCTGGCTCGATCACTTTGACGCCATGCCGCGCGTAAAACTCACGGGCTTTTTGATTGAAGACGTTGGCCAGATAAGTCAGGTGCTCTTCGGGGTAGGGCGCTGGCGGCTCAACCGCTTTGCCCGGAGGCAGCCGTTCAAAGCCCGCCAGACGAGCGGCCTCTAGAGCCTGCACCGCCTCGCGGCGCAGCGCATTGAGTTGCGAGGGCGGCACGAACCAGGGGCGGGGCAGGGCCAGTTGAACCTCGATCGCTGAAAAAATCGTCTCACCGAGCTTGCCCAGGGCGGCCCGCAGCTTGTCGTCCGCGCCCTCCTTGGGCGCTTGCCAGGGCAGGGCGATGCGGGCCTGGCCTTCGAAGCCGGCCTCGTCGGTCAGGTGCAGCGCCAGGCCTTGCCCGGTTTCAGCGAGCTTCATCCACACCCCAATTCGGCGGTCGGACGACTTCTTCTCGAGGGTACGCACCCAGCTCATGTCGCGGTTGCGGTTAACGATCGTGCCCTTGCGCAGGTCTTTGAAACTGGCCAAGGGGTCTTTGGGAAAGAGCTTCCAACTGCCGGCTGGGGTGCGCTCGGCGCGGTTGATCTGCAGGCCGATCAGCTCCTTGTGCAGGTCGTAGTAGCACAGGCCGTCGCCGTTGTGCAGCTCGGTGCTGGCCTCGTCTGTGAACAGCTCCACATGGTCGGTGGCCACCTTGGCCACCCAACCGATGGGCTGACCCGGGTTCTTGGGGCTGTCGAAGGCGCCGATGTTTTCTTTGCGGCCTTGCACGAAGTAGTCGGTGAATTCGCGGTTGAAGTTCTGGTTGGGGTCGGGCAGGAAGGTGAAGGTGGTGCGACCGTGCGAGGCGGCGGCCAGCTCGGGCCGCTCATCAAGAATCTCGTCGAACAGCCGGCGGTAGTGCGCCGTGATGTTTTTCACATAGGCCATGTCCTTGTAGCGGCCCTCGATCTTGAAGCTGCGCAGGCCCACATCGATGAGCGCCCGCAGGTTCTCGCTCTGGTTGTTGTCTTTCATCGAGAGCACATGCTTGTCATGCGCGACGATACGTCCGGCGCTGTCCTTGACTTCGTAGGGCAGTCGGCAGGCCTGCGAGCAGTCGCCCCGGTTGGCGCTGCGGCCAGTGTGGGCATGGCTGATGAAGCACTGGCCGCTGTAGGCTACGCACAGCGCGCCGTGAATAAAAAACTCGAGCAGGCAGCGATCAGTATCGATCACATCACGAATGGCAGCGATTTGGGGCAGCGTCAGCTCACGCGCAAGCACCAGTTGCGACAGGCCAGCGTCTTGCAGAAACTTGGCCTTCTCGGGAGTGCGAATGTCGGTTTGGGTCGAGGCGTGCAGCTGGATGGGCGGCAGGTCCATTTGCAGGATGCCCATGTCTTGGATGATCAGGGCATCGATGCCAGCCTCATAGAGCTGCCAGATCAGCTTGCGGCAGGGTTCGAGCTCGTCGTCGCGCAAGATGGTGTTGACGGTCGCAAACACCCGGCCACCCAAGCGGTGCGCATGGGCCGCCAGCCGGCCCAAGTCGCTCACGCTGTTGTCGGCCGCGGTGCGGGCACCGAAT
>CANHBU010000233.1 GCA_947458345.1 Comamonadaceae bacterium | reverse complement strand
GTCCCACCCATCGCCCCCGAGCGCCTGCCTGATGTGCTGCAGCGCATGCCCAAGGCTGAACTGCATATTCATATTGAAGGCTCGCTTGAGCCCGCGATGATCTTTGCGCTGGCCCGGCGCAACGGCGTGAGCCTGCCCTATGCCAACGTCGAGGCGCTGCGCGCGGCCTATGCTTTCACCAACCTGCAGAGCTTTCTCGACATCTACTACGCGGGCGCCAGCGTGCTGCTCAAGGAGCAAGATTTCTACGACATGGCCTGGGCCTATTTCGAAAAAGCAGCCGCTGACCATGTGGTCCATGCCGAGCTGTTCTTCGATCCCCAGACCCACACCAGCCGCGGCGTGGACATGGCCACCGTGATCCTGGGGCTGTCCCGGGCCTGCCGCGATGCGGGCCAAAAGCTGGGCATCAGCGCCGCGCTGATTTTGTGCTTTCTGCGCCACCTGAGCGAAGAAGACGCCTTTGCCACGCTGGAGCAGGCCCTGCCCTGGCGCGAGCACTTCATCGGCGTGGGCCTGGACTCGAGCGAGCTCGGACATCCGCCAGAAAAATTTGCCCGCATTTTCAAGCGCTGCGGCGAACTCGGCCTGCACCGCGTGGCCCATGCAGGCGAAGAAGGACCACCGGCTTACATCTACACCGCGCTCGATGTGCTGCAGGTCGAGCGCATCGATCACGGTGTGCAGGCCTCGCGCGACCGGGCCCTGATGGAGCGACTGGCCGCTCAGGGGATTGCACTGACCGTCTGCCCGCTGTCAAACATCAAGCTGTGCGTCTACCCAGATCTGAAGTCTCACAGCCTCGGGCAATTGCTGGATGCCGGCATCGCTGCCACGGTCAATTCGGACGATCCGGCGTATTTTGGCGGCTATGTGAACCAGAACTTTTTGCAGACCTTTGAGGCGCTGGGCTTACAGGCCGGCCATGCCTACAAGCTGGCGCTCAACAGCCTGCAGGCAAGCTTTGCCAGCGACACCGCCAAAGCCGCTTGGATCGAGCACCTCGACAACTTCTTTGAGAGCGTGCGCTCTTGAGTCCAGCCGAGACGGCGCAGCGGCAGGCCTTGTGCGTGGCCCTGACCGGTCTGGCCTGCCTGGCAGTGGCCATGGGCCTGGGCCGATTTGCCTTCACACCGGTTTTGCCGATGATGCTGCACGACGGCCTGCTCGATCTGCGCCAGGCCAGCGCCCTGGCCAGCAGCAACTATCTGGGCTATCTCTTGGGCGCGCTGCTGTGCGCGCTGCAACCCTGGCTTTGGCGCCAGCTCGGCTGCGCCTGGACGCCAAGCTACGCCGACCTGATCCGCGCCGGGCTGCTGGCCACCGTCGTGCTCACCCTGGCCATGGCCCTGCCCTCGCCGTCGGCCTGGGTCTGGCTGCGCTGGGGTGCAGGGCTGGCCAGCGCCCTGGTCTTTGTCTTTACCTCAGGCTGGTGCCTGTCGCAGCTGGGCCGGCTGGACCGATCGCACTGGGGCGCTTGGGTCTACGCCGGACCGGGCGCGGGCATCATGGTCAGCGGCCTGGCCGTCACTCCCATGGTGGCCCTGGATTGGCCCTCGCCCTGGGCCTGGCAGGTCATGGCCGCGCTGGCCTTGCTGGGCACGGCGCTGGCCTGGCCGGTGCTCGCCGCAGGCCAGGCCAAGGTCGAGCGCATCGCTGTAGGCGGCCAAGTCGGTGCGGCCGATGGGAGGCCTGCGCACGGCTGGGCAGAGCAGGCGCTCACCGTCCTGGGCTACGGTCTGGCGGGCTTTGGCTACATCATCAGCGCCACCTTCCTGCCGGTAATTGCCCGGCAAGTGCTGCCCGAGTCGATCTGGCTGGACCTGTTTTGGCCGGCCTTTGGTGCCGGCGTGTGCACGGGCGCCTTGCTGTCAAGCCGGCTGAGCCCTCAGCGCGACCGACGCGCGCTGCTGGCCGGTGGCTTTGTGATTCAGACCCTGGGCTTGTCGCTCGGCCAAATCAGCCCGAGCGTGGCCGGCTTGCTGATCGGCAGCTTCCTGCTCGGCCTGCCCTTTACCGCCATGAGTTTTTTTGCGATGCAAGAGGCCCGGCGCCTGCGCGGCGGAACGGCGGCCAGCTTTATGGGCTTGCTGACGGCCACCTACGGGCTCGGCCAGGTGCTGGGGCCGCTGCTGGTGGCCCAACTGCTGCGCCACACGGACGCCGCCCGCGGCTTTGATCTGGCGCTGGGCACCGCAGGCCTGGCGCTGCTCGGTGGAGCGCTCCTGTTTGGCCTGGCGCTCAAGCGCTACCCGCGCCGAATGGATCCAGTGGACCCAGTGGGCCAAGCGGGCTAAACGCGCTAAAGGGGCGAGCTGAGCTGACCGCGCAAGCCGGTAGGTTAAGGACGCCGTGGCATGATGAGCCCATGAGCGCTGCCATGAACATCATCGAATTGCCGCTGTTTCCGCTCGACCTGGTGCTGTTTCCGGGCGGTCTGCTGCCGCTGCGCATTTTCGAGGTGCGCTACCTGGACATGGTCAAGCGTTGCCACAAAAGCAGCACCCCGTTTGGCGTGGTCGGCCTGGCCGAAGGCGTCGAGGTGCAGCAAGCGGGCCAGCGCAGCGAGCGCTTTCACAGCGTCGGCACGCTGGCGCGCATCGTTGAGCTGAGCACCCCGCAGCCGGGCCTGCTGCTCATCCGCTGCCAAGGCGAGAACCGGTTTTGCGTGCAGAGCAGCGAAAAGCTGCGTCACGGCCTGTGGGTGGCCAACGCCGAGATGCTGCCCAGCGATGCCGACGTGACCATACCGGCCGACCTACAGCATGTGGCCAAGCGCCTCCAGATGCTGCTCGAGCAATGGCAAGCGCGCGGCCTGCCCTCAGAACCCTTGCCTTTGCCCCACGCGTTTGACGACTGCGGCTGGGTGGCCAATCGCTGGTGCGAACTGCTGCCGCTGCCGGTCGCGCTCAAGCAGCAACTCATGAGCCTGGACAACCCCTTGCGGCGGCTGGAACTGCTGGGCGACCTGCTTGAGCGAAAAGGCCAGAGCTGAGCCTTAAAATCGCGGGCTTTACCTCCCGCAAAGCCCCTGCCCCAAGTCGCCTGTAGCGCACCGGGGCGACGCGCTGCGCAAACCCAACCGGCGAGCACAGCCTCGAGATCGAGCCCCTCATGTCCACCCCCGAACACAGCCCCGCCGACGACAACCAGCTCATGGCCGAGCGGCGCGAAAAGCTGGCAGCCCTGCGCCAGCAGGGCATCGCCTTTCCCAACGATGTCAAGCCGGCGCACCGCGCCGCCGATCTGTTTGCCCAATACGATGGGCTGAGCAAGCAGGAGCTCGATCCGATGGCGGTCGAGGTCAGCGTAGCCGGGCGCATGATGCTCAAGCGCGTCATGGGCAAGGCCAGCTTTGCCACGCTGCAGGACGCGTCCTTCGGCCCCTCGGGCGGGCGCATCCAGGTCTATGTGACCAACGACGCGGTGGGCGAGGCGGTGCACAGCGCCTTTAAACACTGGGACCTCGGTGACATCGTGGCCGCCCGCGGCACCTTGTTCAAGACCAAAACGGGGGAGCTTTCGGTTCATGCCTCAGAGCTCAAGCTGGTGACCAAAAGCCTGCGACCCCTGCCCGACAAGTTTCATGGCGTGGCCGATCAGGAACTCAAATACCGCCAGCGCTATGTGGACCTGATCACCGATGAGGGCGCGCGTCAGCGATTCGTTGCGCGCAGCAAAGCCGTCAGCGGCATCCGGCAGTTCATGGTGGAGCACGGCTTTTTGGAGGTCGAAACGCCCATGCTCCACCCGATCCCGGGAGGGGCCAACGCCAAACCCTTCATCACGCACCACAACGCGCTCGATCAGGAGATGTTCCTGCGCATCGCGCCTGAGCTTTATCTCAAGCGGCTGATCGTCGGCGGCTTCGAGAAGGTCTTCGAGATCAACCGCAGCTACCGCAACGAGGGCATCAGCGTGCGGCACAACCCCGAGTTCACCATGATGGAGTTCTACGCCGCCTGGTGGAACTACCAGGACCTGATGGACTACACCGAGCAGCTCATCCGCGATGCGGCACTCAAAGCCTGCGGCAGCTTGCAATTGAGCTACGGCGGCCAGGGCGTAGACCTGGCGCAGCCCTTCGAGCGCCTGACGATCCGTCAGGCCATTGCCAAGCACACCGAGGCCGGCGCGCATGTCGACGATGCCGCCTGGCTCATCCAAGCGCTCAGAAAGCTCGGCCTGTCCGAAGAAAAGGACCGCCTGTCCACACGCTCACTGGCCAGTCTGCAGGTGCTGTACTTTGAAGAAACGGTGGAAGAAAAGCTCTGGCAGCCCACCTTCATCATGGAGCACCCCACCGAGATCTCGCCGCTGGCCCGCGCCAACGACGAGCGCCCCGAGGTGACCGAGCGCTTTGAGCTGTACATCACCGGCCGCGAGTTCGGCAACGGCTTCTCAGAGCTGAACGACGCCGAAGACCAGGCCGCGCGCTTTCACGCGCAGGTGGACGCCAAGGACGCCGGTGACGACGAGGCCATGTT
>CANHBU010000232.1 GCA_947458345.1 Comamonadaceae bacterium | reverse complement strand
CGGTGGTGGAGCGAGGCCGCCTGGTCAGCATCATTTCAGAGCGCGACCTGTTCGCGCTGCAAAACCAATCGATCAAGCATGTCAGCGGCGCGATCGGACAGGCCCAGAGCCTGGAGCAATTGCAGCGGGCCGCCCAAGGCATTCGCAGCTTCGCAGGCCACCTGATGGCCCAGGGCGTGCAGTCGCGGCCACTGACCCGTTTGATCAGCCAGCTCAACGACAGCCTGAGCCAGCGGGTGATCGATCTGGCTTTGCAACGCCACGGCCTGAGCGCGCAGCAGATGTGTTGGGTGGCCTTGGGCTCGGAGGGTCGGGGCGAGCAGACGATTGCCACCGACCAGGACAACGCCCTGATTTTCGCGTCTGACGATCCGGCGCGCGACCAGCCGGCCTGGCTGGCCTTTGCGGCCGAGGTCAACCAGGCGCTCGATGCCTGCGGCTATCCGCTGTGCACGGGCGGCGTGATGGCCTCCAATGCGCCGTGCTGCCTGACGCTGGCGCAGTGGAGCGCACGCTTTGCCCAGTGGATTGAGCAAGGCAGCCCCGAAGACCTGCTCAAAGCCAGCGTGTTCTTCGACTTTCGCGCCCTGGCCGGCCGCGCCGATTGGCTGGAGCAACTCGGCGGGCAAGTGCGCCAGCAGGCCCTGCAGACGCCGCGCTTTATCGCGCAGTGGGTGCGCAACCACCTGGCCACTTCGGTGCCGCTGAACTGGCATGGCGGTCTTGAAGCCCGCCGCGACGAGGACGGACATGAGGTGATCGACATCAAGCTCTCGGGCACCGCGCTACTGGTCGATGCCGCCCGCATTTTGGCGTTCGCGCAGGGCATCGACGCGGTCTCGACCGTCGAGCGACTGGAACGGGCCAGCGCCCGGCTGGGCATCCCCGAGTCGGAATACCGCGGCTGGGTCACGGCCTTTGATTACTTGCAACTGTTGCGCCTGCGCCATCAACTGCAGCCCGGTCTGGATCCGCGCAAGGCCAACCGCCTGCGCCTCGATGAGCTCAACCAAGTCGACCGGCGTGTGCTCAAGGCCAGCTTTGCTGCAATCGGCAGCCTGCAGCAGCGCCTGCAACTCGACTATGTGCGCTAGGCCATGACGAGTTTGTCCGGTTGGCTGACTGGGCGCCTGAGAGCGCGACTGGGGCCCGCACCCGATGCGCGGCGCTGGATCGTGCTCGATGTGGAGACCACCGGGCTCGATCCGCAAAGCGATAGCCTGCTGTGCGTTGCCGCGCTGGCCGTTCATCTCGGCGCACAAGGCCCGAGCTTGCATGCGCAGGACAGCTTCGAAGTGGTGCTGCGGCAAGAGCGCATGGCCTCCTCGGATGACAACGTGCTGCTGCACGGCATTGGCTGGGCGCAGCAGCGCCAGGGCGTGCCAGCGGCCCAGGCCTTGCAGCGCTTGCAGGGCTGGGTGGGTGCCTCGCCCGTGCTGGCCTATCACGCGGGCTTTGACCGCGCGGTGCTGCGCCGCGCCTATCAGCTCGAGCGCATGCGCCCGCCGCGCTGGCCTTGGCTGGATTTGGCCGATGCCTTGCCGGCAGCCTTTCCTGCGTTTGAGGCGCGCAGCCTTGATGCCTGGATGCGCGCTCTGGACGTGCCATGCGCGCGCAGGCACCAGGCTGCCGCTGACGTCTGGGCCACTGCCCAGTTGCTGCTCAAGGCCTGGCCGGCCTGGCAGCGCCAAGGCCTGTGCTCATGGTCTGATTTGAAGGGGCAGGCCGAGCAGATGCGCTGGCTGCGCGTGAGCGCCTCGGCTGCAGGTCTGTAAGGCTGCGACAAGTTTCGCGTCAGTACGCGGTCAGAGGCCCGGCGCATAGTCGCGCCTCTGGCTCTGCAGCTCGTGGAGGCAGCTACTTCATTCAAGGGAAATCCTCCATGGCGACAACAACAACTCGGCCAATGACGGCCGAGGAAAAAAAAGTCATCTTTGCTTCGTCACTCGGCACGGTGTTCGAGTGGTACGACTTTTATCTTTACGGCTCGCTGGCGGCCATCATTGCCAAGCAGTTCTTTGCCGGCCTCGACCCGACATCGGCTTTCATTTTTGCCCTGCTGGCTTTTGCTGCGGGCTTCATCGTGCGCCCCTTTGGCGCCCTGGTGTTCGGTCGTCTGGGCGACATGATTGGCCGCAAATACACCTTCTTGGTGACCATTTTGCTGATGGGCGCCTCGACCTTCATCGTGGGCATCTTGCCCACCTATGCGACCATCGGCGTGGCCGCTCCCATCATCTTGATTTTGCTGCGCATGCTCCAGGGTCTCGCGCTGGGCGGTGAATACGGCGGCGCCGCCACCTACGTGGCGGAGCACGCGCCACACGGCCGCCGCGGTGCCTATACCGCTTGGATTCAGACCACGGCCACCCTGGGCTTGTTTCTCTCGCTCATCGTGATTTTGGGCACCCGCACGATCATTGGTGAGGCCGCCTTTGCCGACTGGGGCTGGCGTGTTCCCTTTATCTTGTCGATCGTGATGCTGGGCATTTCCGTCTACATCCGTCTGCAGATGAACGAGTCGCCTGCCTTCCAGAAAATGAAGTCCGAAGGCAAGACCTCGAAGGCCCCGCTGTCCGAGTCTTTCGGCCAGTGGAAGAACCTCAAGATCGTGCTGCTGGCCCTCTTCGGCCTGGTCGCAGGTCAGGCCGTCGTCTGGTATTCGGGCCAGTTCTACGCCCTGTTCTTCCTGACCTCGGTTTTGAAGGTCGACGGCGCCAGCGCCAACATCTTGGTGGCTGCCTCGCTGATCATCGGCACCCCGTTCTTCGTGGTCTTCGGCTCGCTGTCGGACAAGATCGGCCGCAAGCCCATCATCTTGGCGGGTATGGCCCTGGCCGTGCTGACCTACTTTCCGCTGTTTAACGCTTTGACCAAGGCGGCCAACCCCGACCTGGCAGCCGCCCAGGCCAAGAACCAGATTGTGGTGACGGCTGCCGCTGGCGACTGCTCCTTCCAGGGCAACCCCGTGGCCCGCGAGATCGACTTCACCAAGTCCTGCGATATCGCCAAGCGCTTCCTGGCCCAAAACTCGGTGAGCTACGACAACGCGGTCGCGGCCGCAGCCGGCCCGGCGGTGATCAAGATCGGCGAGAAGCTGATCATCGCGCCTGTCGCCAAGGTTGAGAACTCCAAGTTCACGCCAGAAAGCGTGGCCGCGATCGCCAGCTTCAAGAAGGAAGTGACCGAGGCCTTGAAGGAAGCGGGCTACCCGTCCAAGGCCGATCCAGCCAAGGTCGACAAGCTGACCATCATTGCGATTCTGAGTATCTTGGTGATCTACGTGACCATGGTGTACGGGCCAATCGCTGCCATGCTCGTCGAGCTGTTTCCCACCCGTATCCGCTACACCTCGATGTCTTTGCCCTATCACATTGGCAACGGCTGGTTCGGTGGCCTGATGCCGACGATCGCCTTCGCCATGGTCGCCCAAAACGGCAATATGTACTACGGTCTGTGGTATCCGATCACGATCGCTGCAGTGACCTTCGTCATCGGCCTGATCTTTGTGCGTGAAACCAAGGACGTGGACATCTACGCCGACGATTGACCCCAGGGGTCAGCTCTCCAGGGCCCGCGGCCATGCGGGCCTTGTGTTGAACCTCTTGTTTTCACCCACTGCTGAAGATCCACACCATGAAAATCGCAATTGCTTTTATCGTCTTCGCTGCCCTCTCCATGTTTGTCATCATGAAAGGTGGCGACACGCTGGATATGGGTGGCGAGAAGCACGGCGGCGATCACAGTCCAGCGCCGGCGGCATCGGCCCCTGCGGCCGCCGCTTCAGCGCCGGCCGCCCCGGCTGCCAAGTAAGCCGTTTTCACGCCTGTCCGGCCCGCTGCCTCGCAAGAGGGGCGGGCCGTATGCTTGGGTTTGGGTCCACTCGGGCCTCTTGATACCCGCGTGCGCCGCTCGGCCGCCCTGCCTGCCTAGAATGTTGGGCCCCACCTTCAGAAGGCCCGCTCCATGACGCAAGGATTGATCCGCATCCGCGGCGCCCGACAGCACAACCTCAAGAACCTCGACCTCGACCTGCGCACGGGCGAGCTGACGGTGGTCACGGGCCCGAGCGGATCGGGCAAGTCGTCGCTGGTGTTCGACACGCTCTTTGCCGAGGGTCAGCGGCGCTATGTCGAAACCTTTTCGGCCTATGCCCGGCAGTTTCTCGATCGCATGGACAAGCCAGCGGTCGACAAGGTCGAAGGCGTGCCGCCGGCCATTGCGATCGATCAGACCAACCCGGTGCGCTCGTCTCGCTCGACCGTGGGCACCATGACCGAGCTCAACGACCATTTGAAGCTCCTCTTTGCCCGCGCCACCCAGCTCTATGACCGGCAAACCGCCCAGCCGGTGCGCCATGACACGCCCGAGACGATTTATGCCGAGTTGATGGCGCGCACCGCGTCAGACGATCCGCGCCTGATCCTGAGCTTTCCGGTGCAACTGCCCCAGGGCACCACGTCCGAGCAGCTCGAGCAGTGGCTTGCGGCCAGCGGCTTTACCCG
>CANHBU010000231.1 GCA_947458345.1 Comamonadaceae bacterium | reverse complement strand
GGTGGGCGCTTTCGGCGGCATCGGTGCGGCCACGGTCAGTCGACTGGCAGCCCAAGGCTGGGATGTGGTGGCGATGGATTTGCCGCAAGCGGCCCCGGCGCACAGTGCCGCTTCAACGGTACTCGATATCGATCTGGCCGACCCGGCCTCGGTTGCAACAGCGTTTGGTGCGCTGACCTCATGGGTGGCGCAGCATGGGCCCATTGACTTGCTGGCTGTGTGCTCGGGCGTTGTGGACACCGAAAAGGTCGGCTCCGTAACGCTGGCGCATTGGCAAAAAATGCTGGCGGTCAATCTCACCGGGCCGTTTTTGTGTTGCCAACACAGCTACCCGCTGCTGCGCGAAGGTGGTCGCATCGTGCTGCTGGGCTCGCTGTCGGGTCGTACCGGCGGCGTGCTCACGGGCGCTGCCTATGCTGCCGCCAAGGGCGGTATTGAAAGCCTGGCCAAATCCATGGCGCAGGAGCTCGCCCCGCGTGGCATCACCGTCAACGTGATTGCGCCTGGCGCCATCGAGACCCCGATGCTGCGCGCTCACTCGGCTGAGCGCAAACAGGGCATGGCCGCATCAACACCGCTCAAGCGGCTCGGTCAGCCCGAGGAAATTGCCGGCGCCATTGCTTTTCTGGCCAGCCCAGAGGCTGCTTTCATCACCGGCGCCGTGATGCATATCAACGGCGGCATCCGCATGGATTGACCTCTTACCCATGCGTGCCTCTCCCCGCCTCGTCAAAGCCTACCTGGACATGCCCTGGGGGCAGCTGCATTACCGCACGGTCGCCAGCGACCCCGATCTGCCCTTGCTGATCCTGCTGCACCAGTCGCCCTTGTCGTCGCGCAATTACGAGGCCGCTCTGGCGCTGCTGGCAGAGCACTGCCGGCCAATCGCCCTGGATACGCCGGGCTACGGCAATTCGAGCGCCGTGCCCGAAGACTGGACCGTGGCCGATTACGCCCAGGTGGTTTGGGACACGGTCGATGCGATGGGCGCAGACCGTGCGTTCGTGTTCGGCCGTGCAACGGGCGCCGTTTTTGCACTCGAGGCCGCGCTGTCACAAGCGCAGCGTGTGCACGGCTTGATTTTGCATGGCATGCCGGTTTACACCGATGACGAGCGCGCTGATCGCATGCGCAATTTCGCGCCACCCTTCCAGGGCGCGGCCGATGGCGCGCATCTGGCGGGCATCTGGAAGCGCATCCTGGGGGAATATCCCTGGATCGGCCCGGAACTGGCGACCCATTTCGCCCATGACTTCTTGTCTGCCGGCCCCGACTTTGCGCGCTCGTATCGGGCGATCTGGCGATACGACTTGCCCCAGCGCCTGGCTGCTGGCGTGGGCTTGGCCGGTTTGCCGACCCTGCTGCTCGGTGGCAGCGCTGACCGCATTGCTTTCATGCATGCGCGTGCTGTGGCCCTGTTGCCTCAGGCACAAGCGGTGTGGCTCGAAGGGGCCACGGATTTCGTGGCCGAGCAGGAGCCCGCCTTGTTTGCGGAGCACCTGAGGCGCTTTATGGCGGCTCACCGAGGCCGCCTCTTGACGGCCCCGAATGGCCCGAGGACACTTTGAGCGTGTCACAGTCGCCCGCCGCCACCCAGGAACTGCACGGACAAGTCGCGCTTGTCACCGGTGCGGCCAGCGGCATTGGCGCTGCCACTGCGGTGGCGCTGGCCTCGCGTGGCGCGCATGTCGTGTGTGCTGACATTGCTTCCTCATCGGTCACGGTCGGTAAAGTTCGTGAAATCGGCGGGCAGGCCTCAGAAATTCGCTTCGATTTGAGTGACCGCGCTGGCGTCACTCGGGCAGTGGCTCAGGCAGCGACTCAGGCAACGACTTCCGGGCGCATCGATATTTTGGTGGCCGCTGCCGGCTTGGGCTTTTCTGGCCCGCTGCTGGCCAGCGACGAGGACTGGGATCGCGTTATTGACACCAACCTTTCTGGAACCTACGCCACCTTGCGCGCCGCCTGGCCGATGCTGCAGGCCAGCGGGCATGGCCGCGTGGTGGTCATCACCTCGATGGGTGCCTACCGTGGCGGCTTTCACTTCGGGCCGCAGTACAACGCCTCCAAAGCCGGTCTGATCGGGCTGGTGCGCCATTTCGCTTTGCATGGCGGGCCCGATGGCATCGTGGTCAACGCGGTGGCGCCGGGCTTTATCGACACGCCTTTTGTGGCGGGCTTGCCCTATGACGCGAGCGCGATCCCCCTCGGGCGTCTGGGGCACCCAGACGACGTGGCCGAGCCGGTCGCTTTTTTGTGCTCGCCGGCGGCCAGTTACGTGACCGGCACGGTGCTGCATGTCAACGGCGGGGTGTTTTTCGGATGAGCGCCAAGACGGTCGTTTCTCGCAATGTCTCCCTTCACGGGCATGTGGCCATTGTCAGTGGCGGTGCCCGCGGCATTGGGGCTGCGGTGGCGCGGGAGCTGGCCAGGCAGGGCGCCCGCGTGGCGGTTTTCGATGCTCTGTCAGCGGACCAGACTCTGGCTGATGCCAGCTCTCAAGGGGCCCTGTGCAAAGGCTGGCAATTGGACATCAGCGATGAGCAAGCCGTCGAGCGCGCTGCCGCAGAGGTCCAATCCGTCTTGGGGCCGGTCTCGATCGTCGTGGCGGCAGCTGGGGTCATGCCATCGGGCGCAGTGGACTCGGGGCTTGCGCAATGGCGGCGGGTACTGGCCGTGAATTTGGACGGAGCGCGCCATTTGATCGCAGCCTGTTACCCCGGTATGGTCGCGCGCGGCGATGGGCGTATCGTGCTGGTGTCTTCTGTCGCTGCGGCTCAAGGCGGGCTGCTGGCCGGTGCCGAGTACTCGGCATCCAAAGGTGCCCTGATCTCGCTGGGCCGTCATGTTGCGCGCAATGGCGCGGCGCACGGGGTGCGATGCAACATTGTCTCGCCGGGCGTGATCGAGACCGACATGAACGCGCATCTGCCCAAGCCTGACCCGCAAACTTTGCCAGCGCGCCGATTGGGCATACCGCAGGATGTTGCCGGCCCGGTGGCCTTTCTTTGCTCGGACCGCGCCAACTACGTCACCGGCATTGAATTGCCCATCAACGGCGGGCAGCTGTTTTACCCCTGAGGGCCAGGCCGGTCAATCCATGCACGTGCTCCATGCACACGCCCCTTGGGACCGCAGCCCACATTGAGCACCACCCTCGGCTCTGTCTTTATGCGCCACTCTTTTCAACAGGGCGGGCAAACGGCCGTCCAGTCCACGACGGGCCAGTTGTCAGGCCCTCCAGAAGATGACCTGGCGCGAGAGCAGTCACCAAAGCGATGTAAGGCATCGACGACGCCTTCGGCCATCACCAGGCACAGCAGGCTGGCGAAAGCGTGCTACCATTGTGCTTACATTGGAATGTCAAGGGAGGCATGGCATGGAGGTTGCAATCCGCAAAATGGGCAACTCGCAAGGCGTGTTGATCCCTAAGCCCATCCTCGCGCAGCTGGGGCTGGAAGGCACGGCAGACCTGCAAGTGCTCAACGGCGTGATTGAGATTCGCCCCATCAAGCGTAACCCCCGTGAAGGCTGGGCCGAGGATGCCCGCCGACTGGCGCAGGATGAAGGTGGCGCGCTGGTTTGGCCAGAATTCCCCAATCAAGGCGATGAAGGCTTGGTCTGGTGATGAAGACCGGCGAAATCTGGCTGGCCCAGCTGGATCCAACCCTTGGCAGCGAAATCCAGAAAACGCGGCCCTGTGTGGTGATCTCGCCTGAGGAGATGAACAGCCACCTCCGCACCGTGATCGTCGCCCCCATGACCACCGGCTCAAGGCCGGCGCACTTCCGCATTGCGCTGACTTTCCAGGGCAAGCAAGGCCTGATTGTTCTGGATCAGATCAGGACGCTCGATCGCATTCGTCTGGTCAAGCGCATGGGCGCGCTGCGCCCGCCGACGCTGGCGGCGACGCTTGGGGCGCTGCAGGCCATGTTTGCGCCCTGAGATTGGCGTCGCCGCGGGTTCAAGCCGCATCAAAAAGTGCCGACTGTGCGGATGGGTGTCAGGGGCTGCACCGATTGGGCAGTGCAGGCATACTGTGGCCCGTCTTCATTTGCCACCGTTTTAAAGGCCCCTATGTCCACCACCCTCTCCACCGCCAGCCTGCCCGTTTTCATCCAGTTCCTGGGCAACCTGCGCCACCTGCTGACCAAGGCCCAAGCCGATGTGGCCGCTCGCGGCTATGACGAACAGGCCCTGGTGCAGTACCGCCTGTCGCCCGACATGCTGCCCTTCAAAAACCAGATCTTCATCGCCTGCGACGCGGCCAAGCTGTGCGCGGCGCGCATCACCGGGCTCGATGCGCCCAAGTACGACAACGTGGAGAACACGCTGGCCGAGTTGATCACCCGGGTCGACAACACCGTGGCTTGGCTCAAGACCGTGCCGGCCGGCGCGCTCGACGGCCTGGAGGCCAGGGAAATCACCTTCCCGGTGGGCAAGACCGGCTCACGCACCATGACGGCCGAGGCCTATGTGAAGACCTGGGCGCTGCCCAATGTGTTTTTCC
>CANHBU010000230.1 GCA_947458345.1 Comamonadaceae bacterium | reverse complement strand
GTAAGCATCAATGCGTTGACGCGGGTGATCACGTCATCATGATCGGTCGTGTCTTGAGCTATGTTGTGGCCGATCGGGATCCTCTGGTGTTTTTGCGGGGGCGTTTTGCCCTCTCGGTCGACTATCCGGTGCTCGGCGCAGAGCAGTCCAAGGGCACCGTGAATTCTGGACAAGTATCCGCCGGCGATCCGCCAACCATGCTGGGTCTGCTTTGGGATGCCTTTGCGGGTCTGTCTCAGGTCTTTCAGGCTGAGCGCGACGTGTTGGGTCTGAATTCTGTCGCGCAGGGGAGGGTGCTGTCCCTCATCGAACGGCTGGGGCATGCGAGCCCGGATGTTCTGGCCCCAAAGGCCCACATTACCCCACAGGGCCTGGAAGAGGCCTTGCATGCGCTGCAGAACGGTGGCTATCTGAGCGTCGGCTCGGACGGTCTGTGGCTCATCACCGACAAGGGCCGCGCCCATGTGGCTGAGCGTCGAAAGCGGGCCGTCGCGATTGAGGCCAGTCAGCTCAAAGCCTTCAGCGCCTCGGAGCTCGAGACCACCTGCCGGGTGCTCAGGTCGCTGGGAGCGGCGCTGCCGACGGCGCCGGTTCAGGCAGCACCTTGAGGCCGTAGAACCGCTCGGCCGAGCGAGCGAATAGGTCTGACTTTTCCTCGGCGCTGGCGCCAAAGGTCATGCGCTTGAAGGCATTCCAGATCACCCCATAGCTGCACGTGGCGCGGTCTGGGGGGAAGTTGCTCTCGAACATGCAGCGCTGGGTGCCGAAGGCTTCGATGCAGGCGTGGATGTAAGGCTCCCAAGCTTGCGCCAGCTCCTGCGAGGTGGGCGGATGGTCTCTCTCATGGAAGCCGAAGCCGCCCACGATCATGCCCAAGCCGCCCAGCTTGATTGAGACATTGGGGCAGGCGGCCAGATCTTTGATGGCTTGGTGCCAGGCGATAAACAGCTCGCTGCGTCGTCCCGAATAGCTCGCAATGCCCAAGGGCGTGCCTGCATGGTCGAGCACGATGGGCGTATCAGGAAACGTTCGGGCCAGGTCGGTTAGCTCGTGGATCTGGGTCTGATAAAGAAAGGCGTCGAAGCGCAGGCCCAGTTCGGACAGCAGGGCAAAGCCTTCCCGAAAGGCTGGCTGGGACAGAAGACGCGGCGGTCGATCCGGATGCGGTGGCGCCAGTTGAGGGTCGACATCCCAGGCCGAGATGTGTCGCACACCTTTGAGCCTAGATCCGCCGGCCTGCATCAGCGCCTCCAGGACCGGCCGTGCGCGTGACCCCAGGTGCAAAGAGCCGAAACCGACGATACCTGCGCAGATCCGGGTGTCGCCGTAGACTCCGCTTGCGCCCATGGCAGCGACCCCATTGGCGAATTCCACTTCGCCAACGCACTGCATTTGTGCAGGACCATCCTTGCGATACATGGACCGACAGTCTACGAAGACCGTGGCTGCCACCCGATGCCCCGATTCGCTTAGGTCCCGGTGCAACTCTTCGAACATGTAGCGCGGTCTTGGTGCCTCCCAGATGTGGTGATGCGCATCAATGATGGGCAGTTCTGGCTCAATGGCCGGCTCCTGATGGAGCTTGAGCCAATCGTCCCTGTAGGCGGCATAGGAGCCGCTGGTAACGACCCCTTGACCCGACACGCGGGACCCGCGCAACTCAGGCCGATCGTTGGGCATGCGCCTGCGCCACTTTGTCGAGATAGCTGCGGGCGCCCGGCTCAAGCAGCGCCTTGGTGCCGACGAAGACCAAGCTAACCCCCTGGGCAACGATGTCTTCGACTTGGTCATAGTCCCCGGCTGCGCCCGCCTGACGCCCACTCGCCCGTATCCGTGCGATTAGCCCGTCGACCGTCGAGCGCACCTGGGGATGCCGCTTGTCCCCTCCGAAGCCCAGGCTCTTGGACAAGTCGACCCGCGCCAGAAAGAAAACGTCTATGCCCTCGACGCCCAGGATTTCGTCGATTTGGGTCACCGCCGACTTCGATTCGATCATCGCCACCAGCACCAACTTTTTGTGACTGTCGGGCCTAGCGTAACGCACGATCTCCACCATTTTGCGCGCTGCGCTTGCATCGTCCACATGGGGGACCATCAGGCCGGCGATTTGGCAGTCCAGGTAGCGGGTGATCAGCGCATCGTCGAGCTTTTCCGGCCGCACGATGGCTGCAATGCCAGTGGCCCGGGCTGCGCGGGCCAACTCTTCTACGCGTTCGACTGAGGCCGAGGTGTGCTCGCAGTCGATCATCACCGCGTCGAAGCCCAGGCCGGCCAGGTGTTCAACCAGCAGGGGTGAATTAAAGCTGAGGTTGACCATGACCGCCGGCCCACCTGTCGCTAGACGCTGCTTGAGCAGGGTCATGGGTTTATTGAGCTACCTTGATGCCCGCTTCCCTGATGACCTTGCCGTAGCGCGCATTGTCAGCGCGCATGACTGCCCCGAACTGGTCGGGGTTGCTGATGAAGGGGTCGGCACCCTGGGCCGCGAGCTTGTCTTTCATGTCGGCGGTGGCCAAGATCTTGGCCACTTCGGCCGAAAGACGGTTGAGGACTTCGCGTGGGGTGGCAGCTGGGGCCAGCAGGCCGTACCAAAAGCGCATCTCGAAGCCCGGCAGGCCTGATTCCGTGAAGGTCGGTACATTGGGCAGCGACGGAACTCGGCTGTCCCCAGAGATGGCAATCGCCTTGAGTCTTCCTGAGTTGATGTGGGGGATGACGGCCAGCGGCGAGGTCCAGCCGATATCGACGTGGCCGCCGAGCAGGTCGGTGACCGCTGGTCCTGAGCCCTTGTAGGGAATATGGGTCAGCTTGACGCCAGTCATCGAACTGAACAGTTCTGCGGCCAGGTGGGTCGGCCCGCCGGCGCTGGACGTGGCATACGACAGCTGCCTGGACTTTCCCAGCGCCACCAACTCCTTCACATTGGTGGCTGTCACCTTGGGGCTGGCCACCAAAATCAACTCGCTGCTAGCGATCGTGGCCACGGGAGCGAAGTCCCGCGCGGTGTCATAGGGTAGGTTGGGAATCAGCAGTCCGTTGAGCACATGGGTCGTGGAGATCAGCAGCAAGGTATAGCCGTCTGGCGCTGATTTGACCATCGCCTCTGACCCGATGATGGTGTTTGCGCCGGGACGGGGCTCTACCAGGACGGGCTGGCCTACTGCCTCGGAAAGCTTGGTGCCAACGATGCGCGCCACTGCGTCGACGCTGCTGCCACTCGCATAGGGCGTGATGATACGTATGGGGCGGTTGGGGTAGACCGTTTGCGCGGCTGCGTCAGCCAACCATGTGAACTGGCCACCTAGCAAGAGCGCTGGCGCTAGGGCAAGAGAACGTCTTTTCATGCTGCCTCCTAAGTTACTCGAATTCCCAACTCAAGGTCGGTCAGGCGATGTGTGAAGCGCATGCGCCGGACGTCAAACCCCCCGCGAAAATTATAGGGCGCATTCCGTCTATGGTGTATTTTTTGACATGACATCATGTGTTTTGTGCAAGATCGGCACAACTGGCTGCGAAGCTCGAACAACGCGTTGCAAGCTTAAGTCGCTGACTTAGCAGCGGCCGGGACTTTTGACAGACCTACTTGAACAGCGTTTGCGCTAGGTGAATCACCAGACTGCCTGGCTCATGCAATGGGCCTTGGCAGTGTGAGTATGTAGCCTTTGGTATGCCTGGCGCCCTAGAATCAATTTGCATCGGCCGCACCTTCAGCGCGTCGACCGAAAGGCAGCTTATGACCTTCAGACTTTCACTGGCTTGGCTTGTCGTCCTTTGCTCGATCACATGGGGCTTGTCTGGATGTGGCGGCGGCGGCGGCTCGTCGGCCTCGGCCGCCCCGGTACCCGTCGCGGGTGTGGCGATCGATGGCTTGCTCAAAAGCGCGCAGGCCTTTCTGGATTTGAACGACAACGGCAACTATGACGAGGGCGAGCCCACCGCTCTAACCGACAGCAACGGTGCCTTTACCCTGATGGCCACCGAGGCCCAAAAGGCGGCGCATTCGGTGGTGGTGTTGGCCATTGCAGGCCAAACCGTGGACCAAGACAACCCGGGCGTTGCCATCACCAAAAGCTTTACCCTGCTTGCCCCGCCCGGCAAGCCCGAGATCGTCTCGCCGATCACCACCAGCGTGATGGCCAGGGTGAGCGCCGGACTAAGACTCAGCCAGGCCGAGGACGCAGTCAAGGCAGAGTTGGGCATGCCGGGCATCGATATCTACAAAAACTACGTAGCAGCCAAGGCTGCAGAGCCCACCTACCGGCAACTGCACAACCTGGCCGCGGCCATGGTTGAGGTTGCCAAGAACGTGGAATCTTCCGATCCCAAGTCGAGCCTGCCGCAAAAGCTGGCCAGCTTTCGCTCGTCGGTCGACGCAGAGGTCTTGGGGCGCTTACCTGCCATCAAGGCAGCACAAAATCCCGAGGCTGCTCGCAGCATCGTCAACGACTCGGTCAGCGTCAGCACCTTGCGCCTATACGCGGCGGCTGCCCAACTGAGCTCCCTGGTCAACC